>JBBQRJ010000398.1:0-4817 GCA_038214955.1 Aggregatilineales bacterium
CGCCCCAATAGGTCTGGCTGACCTGTAGCGACGGCATTTCGCAGCGTGTCGATGCTGATGGTGCTTAAGACCGAGAGCGCGAGTTTTGGACCAACGCCGCTCACCATGATCAGTTTATTGAAAACGTCACGTTCTGCAAGTGACGCAAAGCCGTAGAGGGTGATCGAATCTTCGCGGACGATCATTTCGGTGTGCAAGTAGATCGTTTCGCCTTCAAAAACGGTGACTGTGCCGCGTGGGGTAAAGACTTTATAGCCGACGCCGTTCACCACGACAACAACGTGATCGCCAGCAGTACCGGCGACTTTTCCTTCAAGACTGGCGATCATAGGGGTTAGGTCTCATCCGTAAGAATTGTACTGAGCGGTATGCAAATCGGTGATGGCAATGCCAAGCGCGTCGGCGGCATCGTCGGGGCGGGGGATTGACTCCAGTGACAGCAGCATCCGAATCATTTCCTGCATTTGCGGCTTATCTGCGCCGCCATAACCGGAAATCGATTGCTTAATGAAGGTTGGTTTAAATTCTTGTATCGGCAGTTTCGCGTTGACGAGTGCCAGCAGAATCACGCCGCGCCCCTGTGCAACCGTGATCGCCGTCGAGACGTTTTTGCCGAACAACAAATCTTCGACAGCGGCGCGATCTGGCTGGTGACGCTCTACCAATGCTGACACACCGTCGTAGATCATTTTTAGGCGTTCAGGCATGGGCATTGACGGCGGCGTTTTGATCACGCCGTAATCGACAGCTTGTAGAGAACCGTCATGCAGTTCTCTGACCAAGCCGTAGCCGACTGTCGCTGTCCCTGGGTCAATGCCAAGTGAGAGCATCCCTAGGCTGTCTCGAACGCCTCAAGCGCCTCATCGGTGATCATGAGATTGCTGGCGACACCCTGCACATCGTCCAATTCTTCGAGGTTGCCCATCAGTTTCATGTTGGCGACTGCTTTATCGGCGCTGACTTCGGTTTCGTTTTTGGCGAACCAGCGCAGTTCGCTCGTTTCGACTGTATAGCCCGCGCCTGTGAGCGCCTCTTCGACGGCTGCCAACGCTTCACGCGGGGTGTAGACGCTGATCGCGCCTTCGTCGTCTACGACATCTTCCGCGCCCACTTCGGCGGCAGTCATGAAGACTTCATCGAAATTCAGGTTATCGCCTTCCAATTCGAGATACCCTTTTTGCTCGAACTGCCACGCCACCGAACCCGCAGATGCCAACGCGCCGCCCGCACGGTTGAATACGCTCTTGATTTCTGCCAGTGTGCGATTCTTGTTATCGGACAGGGTGTCGATTAAGAAGGCAACCCCTTCAACCCCGTAACCCTCGTAGGTGACTTCTTCCATTTCGATGCCGTCAAGTTTGCCCATACCGCGCAAGATCGCCCGCTCGATGTTTTCTTTCGGCATGTTGCTTTGTTTCGCCTTGAGGATGGCAAGTTTCAGCTTGGCATTGGTGTTTTCATCGCCGCCGCCTTCCCGTGCCGCTTGTGCAATATCACGGGCAACACGTGTGAAAATTTTGCCACGTGCCGCGTCTGCCACGCCCTTCTTACGTTTAATCGTTGACCATTTACTATGCCCAGACATTTCGAGATTTCTCCAAGTGCTACGAACGGCTGTTTAGGCTCATTATACCTGACGGATAAAGCCTCACGGTAGGGCGTTGTGGAACTGCCTGTGAAAGTATGTGTTATAATCGCAGCGTTTTTAAGCTGGAGTAAACTGGTGGCAGAGTCAGTCATTTCCGCCGCGCCCCTCGCCCGTAAACAACGTGTGGCATGGGGTGTGCTGATCATTTCGTTCGCGGTCTTTTGCTTGTTGTGCGTCGGATCGATTTTTGGTGGCTACCTGTTCGTGTTCGAGTCGACTATCCCCATGCAGTCTACGTTACAGGTGAGTCGTGGGACGGCGGTGGTCGTCGGTTCGGATATGCTCGAACAGGGTGTAAGAACGGGAATGCAGCTTTTCAACAGCGCGTTGATCAGCACCGACACGATCTCGCAAGCTGCGCTGACCCTGTACGATCAACTGCACGATAATGAGGTTGTTGCTACGATCACGCTTAAAAGCGGCACCGCCCTAGATATGAAAAATGTCTCGCGCCCGCGTTTCGACTGGAGCAGTCAATCGTATTGGGCAGACTTTTCGTCGGTTTATGGTGAACTTGACGTGTTCATCCCTGAAAATTTGGGTCGAACGGTGGTGATCACGCTGCGAACGACACAGGGAGTCACGGTTTGGCTGACGAATTCCGGGCGGTATTCGATTCTCGCTGTGGGTTCACAGGTGCAGGTCACGAACATTAGCGGCGAGGCGGTCATCGTCAAGTCGGGTGAGCAAGATAGTGAGCGAGTGGCTTCCGGTCAGCGCGTGACTTATCAAGTTGATACGGACGCATTAAGCGCCTCTCCTGCACCTGTCAGTTTGATCGGGGAACGCAGTTTCACCGAAAATAATGTAGCCGATTATAACGATACGACTCCACGCTCACCGTTTACATGGCGTTGTAACAGCGTTGAGAATGACGCGCCCGAAGGCGTATACCGCTTGATCACCGAGGACGGACGCCCAACGCTGAGTTTTTTCAGGGGGGGCGGCGCGGTTTCGCACGCCGAAACATCCTGTTCGCTGGCGTTTGGGACGCAGGGTTTAGATGTTTCCAATTTAAGCACACTGTCTATTCGCGCCACGTTCAAAATTTCTGGTCATACGTTAAGTACCTGCGGATCACAGGGGAGCGAATGCCCGCTCATGTTGAGGATGGATTATTATCCGGTTGAACCTACGCTAAACGAGCGCAATGATCTGCAACTTGTCAGTTGGATTCATGGATTTTTCTCGATTTATCACCCTGAACTCAGTTATCCGTTGAACTGTGATGGTTCGGGGTGTACGCAACACGAAATTGTCAACGAGGACACATGGTACACCTACGACAGCGGCAATTTGTTGACACAGTTACCGCCTTCGCGGCGCCCGCAAGCGATTACCGTGGTGCGCTTTTACGCTTCCGGTCACGAGTATGAGGTGTACATCGGTGAGTTGTCGCTGTTAGCAGACGGGGCAGAGATTCCGCTCGGCTAAAAATCGACCCGCCTTAACACTAAAAATTGAACCCCATTTCGCGCAGAGAAACCCATTTGCCGCGCCCGATGATCACATGGTCGATCAGCGTGATATCTAGTAAACGACCTGCGGCGGCTAATGCGCGGGTCATCTCTACATCTTCGGGGGATGGAGTCGGGTCGCCGGACGGGTGATTGTGCGCGAGGATCAACATGGCGCAACCGCGTGTGATTGCTTCGCGGTAAATCTCGGAGGCGCGTAATACGGAAGCGGTTAGCGTTCCAATATAGATTGTGGGTACGGCGATCACGCGGCGGTTGATGTCTAGCAAGATGACGCGGACATTTTCTTGAGGCAAGAGCGCCATATCTGAAAGTAAGATGGCGGCATCGGCGGCGGTGGCAATTACCGGACGTTCGCGGGTTTGTTCGTGTGCAAGCCGCTTGCATAACTCGAAAGTGGCGGCAATGCGTCCCGCGTCGGGCAGGGTGATCACCTTTTGCAAGTCCAGCGGGGCGGCTTGCGCGAGGTCGTGCAGGTCAATGTAGACCCCTAATAGGCGTTGGGCTGAAAGTAAACTGTTGTCATCATCCAATATCACTGAGATCAATTCGGCATTGGAAAGGATTCCCGCACCCTGTGCAACGAGACGCATCAGCGGGGTGTCATTGCGTGCCACCGATTAATACCTTCTTGGAACAGCCACGATTATAGAAATGTCATTGTACTATGAAAAAACTGTTTACGCACTTTAGTTCGATTGCGCCGGGAAAACGGCGCTGTTATACTGCTAAATCGTATGGGGCTTGAGGGATGTCACCTTGATATTTAATGACGGGGTATTAACGGGCGTAGTTGTCTACGCTGGCATGATATTAGCGGCGTTCTGGCTGGCGATGATCATTTGGACGTATCGAGACATGCGGGCGCGTTCACGCGATTCGCTGGCACAAATTCTGGTCGCGCTGATGGTGGCGGTGCTGACGTTCCCCGGTTTGCTGATCTATTTGTTTCTGCGCCCCCGTGAAACCCTTTCGGAAGCCTACGAACGTTCGCTTGAGGAAGAAGCTCTGCTGCAAGGCATTGAGGAAAAACCGATTTGCCCCGGCTGTAAACAACGTGTGCGTGATGAGTGGCAGGCTTGCCCGAATTGTCACACACGGTTGAAGAAACCGTGTCCGCGTTGTGGTCGCATGTTGGAATTGTCGTGGGATTTATGTCCGTACTGTGCGGCGGCGCTGCCCAGTTCTGGTCATACGAACGAACGCGCTAACTCAACCACAGGGAGCGCAACAGGAAGCGCGTCTGCTCATGCACGCCCACGTCAATCACTGGAATTTGTAGAGAGCGACGATTAGTAGAAACCTCACCCCCGACCTCGAAAAGCAAGCCTCACCCCCGACCCCTCTCCGAACGGAGAGGGGAGACAAGTAAGCCTCACCTCTGACCTCGAAAAGCAAGCCTCACCCTGAAAAGCAGCCTCACCCCTGAAAAGCAGCCTCACCCCTGAAAAGCAAGCCTCACCCTGAAAAGCAGCCTCACCCCTGAAAAGCAAGCCTCACCCCCGACCCCTCTCCGAACGGAGAGGGGAGACAAGCAAGCCTCACCTCTGACCCGAAAAGCAAGCCTCACCGCTGACTCGAAAAGCAAGCCTCACCCCTGACCCGAAAAGCAAGCCTCACCCCTGACCCGAAAAGCAAGCCTCACCCCTGACTCGAAAAGCAAGCCTCACCCCCGACCCCGCTCCCAAAAG
>JBBQRJ010000399.1:0-4813 GCA_038214955.1 Aggregatilineales bacterium
TCGTCGCGTAGACCGTCCAACTGCCGCCGCTGTATTTGCACAATGCCAGCGCCCCACCCTCACCGTACAAATAGATCGTCGTGCGATTTACGTAGTACGCCCCGCGATACTTCATCGCTGTATAAAGTGCTGGCGTGACGACGACATTCCATGTCGGCGCAGCGTCGAGTCCGTTGAACGTCTGGAACACGCCGAATTCCCCGCTTGCGCCCGTGTTGTCATTGCCGACCAACACCACCGCATTCGCATCATCATCAGCAACCGAGATCGCCCGCTGCGCCGCCGAAAGCGTCACGCCGTAAATCTTGCCGCCTATAGTGGGACTCATGTCCGTGCGTGTCGTCCCGATGACACGGTAAAGTCGGCAGCGTGGGAACGAAATGAATTCCGTATTCCCGAAAAACAGCACATCATCGGGACGTTGCAGCGGGCGCGTGATACATCTCGCGTTGTAATTGTCAATCGTCCAGCCGGAACGAACCACGAGCGCCCATGTTGCGCCGCCATTCACCGACTCGTAGAACGCCGATCCCGGCGGGCTTCCCGTCGCTGTATGACAAGCAGTGAGCATATACCCGTTCCCACGCGCATCAACGTACAAGCCGCCGACCCAGTTGGGCGTATTATTGCTAAAGTTCGTGTCGTAGTTTGTGGTCAATCCGCTTGACGCTGACCATGACGACCCGCCGTTGCTGGTTTTGTGTGCCGCCGCCCCGCCTGTATCGTAGTAGCGCAGCGCAATACAGTTGTCAGGATCGCCGCGTTCTGCCTGCAACTGCACTTGATTCATGCTTGTCGCCGTGTACGCCTGCGCCGTGCCGAGCGTCCGCGCCCCGAAGATGTCGGCAATCGTCCGCACTTGCGAAGTCGTAGCGATATAGCCGTTAACCGCGCCGCTCCCCGTGACGTATTTCAGGCTGTCGGCGCGAACTGCGAACGCCGCTAGTGTCCCCGTCAGCGCCAGCGAAGAACCCGTGAATGTCGGCGTGACCCCGTACACCACGCGATCAAAGTTCGTGCTGATATGAACTTTGCCGTTTGTGCCGTCAAACACAGCCAGCGTCCCGCTGCCTAATCCGCCGCCGCTTTCCGGTGGAAGCACCCCCACGACAGGCGGGTAAAGTATGGGCGGGTTTGACGGCGGAAACACTTCCGCAGCAGGGGTATCATCGACTGCGCCCGCCGCATAGGTTTCTGCCCGCAGATGCAGCGTGGTTGTCGCCGTGCCGTCCGCGTAATCGACGCTCACGCGCTCCGGGATGAACCGGAACGCCGACAGATCAACCCCGCGCAAATTCGTGATACCGTCTAGCTCCATCCATTCCCGGTAAAACTGAAACAGAAGCGCGTATCCGCCGAACAACGTCAAACGAACTTCGGGCGCATGTCGAAACAAACCATTCGCATCAATGTAAACTCGATCTTCCCACGCGCCGCGCATCGCACACCGCGCCAGCAGGTCAGCCGCGTCATCCACGATCAACCGTTCGCTGATCGGGCTGGCGCTCCCCGTTCCCGGTGACGCGGGGAATCGCGCAAACGCCGGTTGATTCGCACTCCCCGCTGTGAATCCCCGTGCGCGAAAGGTTTCCAACGCCCGCCCGTGTTCCCGGCTGACCTCGTAATCAATCAGGTCGTCCGCGTTCAGCGTGATCGTCGTGGTGATCGCGGCACGGTCTGCCAGCGGCGTCAGTTCAAGCCGACGCGCCACCTCCAAGCGCCCCGCCCGATCACAGGTGAGCCGTGCATCCCGCGAATCTGCCAATTCGATCACCTGCTCGTAAGGCGTAGACTTTTGCAGATAAAACGCGCTGTAATCGGCATCTGCGAACCCGTTAAAATGCAGATCGAACAGGTGGAGCGCGTTGGTGTAGTGGCGCAGTAGCTGGATGATTGCCCGCTTGACCGTCAAGCCGCGCACTTCATTCCACCTATCCGGCGACTCCTCGCTGATCAGCACTTTACTGAATCCCGGTAGCTGTGCTAATCGTGCCAGCGGAGAAATCACCTCAAACTCAAGTTGATCGCCGTCCGCATCCCCGCGTGCTTGATCGCGCTGCAAATAGCCCGCGCAAATAATGTGAGATCGCCCCGCCGTCGCGCTGCCGTAAGAATCACCATCCGTCCACGCGATCATGGGTGAGCCGTCGGGGATCGCCGCGAGATCAGCATTTTCAAACACTTCAAACGCCGTCCGAAACCCGCCGCGCACATCGCCTTCTACGCTCGACAGCACGCAGTCATACGGCGGATCATCGGCGTCATGGATGCGAACGCGCACATACTGAGTCTCGCTTTTACCATTGCTCGAATCCGTGACCGTGTGCGTGATCAAGTATTTACCCGCCGCGCTGTAGCGGATCGTCGGATCGGCGCTCGTGCTTGACCCCACCACGAACGATCCCGACGGTGCTGTCCATAGGTGAGTCACCGTGCCGCCCGAATCGGGATCAACCGTGTACGATCCGCTCCCCACGAACGGAATGTCTGTACCGATCCAGCCCGCCCACCAGCCCCCGCTCACCGCGACAGGTGCGGGATCACTGTTTTGATCCACATAAGCTGCCTGATCCGGCGCGAAATGCTCATCACCGCTGACCAGCTTGTCGGTCAGCACAAAATCGTCGTACACGGTGATCGTGTCACCTGTGCTGATGCTCAAATCGGCAACCTCACGCACGGGGAGACTGCTGCTGGTGATGCTCCCCGCGTAGCGCACCGACAGGCTTCCTTTATATGCCCCCGCGCCCGACGTGATCACGACACGCATTCCCGCTTTGACGTTGGCGGCGCTCCCACTCGTGAGCGTGTAGCTCAATGCCAGCGCGGGCAGCGTCGGCGTGGCGCTGATCATCCCGGTCAGCACAGGCGATCCGGTCATCACCGAAACGTAGACGCGCCCGTTGTGCCGCCCGCGCAGCGCGGTTAAATTGCTCGATTGATCTGGCATCGCTTTTTTCTTTCGTTCTTTCGTTCTTTCGTTCTTTCGTTCTCAAGGGAATCAAAAACGCGCCTGTGTGGGCGCGTCCTGTGAGTCAATACAGCAAACAAAATCCTACGGAAACTTTACACCGTAAAAGTTAGCCAATATGAATTTGAAAACCTCTTCAAAACTCGTTTCATGGGTGGGATGACGGATTGCGCGATGATATTCAGCAAGGCTTCGATAGCGATTCATCAAAGATACTTCAGCAGCATTGCCCAGCTATTAGTCTCGAATACATCTGGCACACTGCCTTCTTGCCAACTTTTGCGAAATTCATCCGAAGTCATGCCAAACTGATTTTCGTATTCCCCGATGATCGCCAAGATTTCTGCTCGTGTGAGAATCGCCTCATCCGGTACACCTTCATAATGCAAATCAGGTTCGACCTTTTTGATTGTCATCGACTTGCTACCTTTTCAGCAAAATATGATGTACCCGATCATATCATAGGCTGTGTGATATGGCGCAGCCTAGATGCTCACCCACTTGCTGACCCCATCGCTGACCAGATCGACCCGCGCCGCATTCGCCGTGAGCGCAAGGCTCGTCCCCCCGTTGATCGTATCCGCGCCCACCCGCTGAACCGTGAGCGTATTACTTGCTCCTACCTTGCCCACGCTGATCACCGTGTTCGGCTGAATCGCGCTGGCAGCGGGCAGAGTCAGCGTGAACGAACCGCTCGCCGTGTTCCCGTACACCAGCCTATCCCCCGCCGTGATCGTGTATGCGCCCGTTTTGGTCACACTCTGCAAGGTCAAATCGGCTAACGGAAACGTGATCTCTCGCAGTATCCCGCCCGCCGCGATCTCGAACGTGGGCTTCTCAATCGTTCCCAAGAACGGGCTGTAAGTTCCCGATTCGTCAATCAACGTGAGGGATATTTGCTTGCTCGGAGTCGTGAATCCGCCATCCCCGAACACCGCGATCATGAACGTGTTGAAATCTGCCCGCGCCATGAGATCAAACGCCAGCACCCCTTCGATCATCCCATCATGACGCGCCGCGCCCGACAGCGCCCGCCGCCGAACTTTCCCCGTTAACGAGATCGCCCGGTCAGGCAAAATATGCGGTGGCAGTTTCGTCCACGTCTCCACATTGATCAGGTTCGCCAGTTCTGCATCCGGCGCTATCGCAAAATAAGCCATGATCCTTCCGTCCTTCTTTTCTCCCCTCTCCTCTTTTCGGGAGAGGGGTTGGGGGTGAGGCTATCTTTTAGCTTTCGGGGGTGAGGTTGCTTTTCGGAGCGTTGGTGAGGCTCTAGTCCTCACCAAACCCCGCCCGCCGGAAATACTCGCTCAATCGGCTGTCTACTTCCCGCCGGATCGCTTTCGGCGCGGTTGCCTGAATGTTCAAATTGATCGCGCTCATCCCCGCTGGCGGCAGCTTGGCAGGGATCGCGCTCATGATCGCCGTGACGAACTGGCGAAATCGACTTTCCGCGATGCTCAAGCCAAAATTCATGATGTTGTACAGGTTGCTTTGGTGAGTCGTCTCTTGGTTTTCCCGCCACGCCCCGCCAATCTGTGTGACCGCCAGTCGCGCCCGTTCCGCCCGATCTGCCGCCGCCGTCAATGCGATTTCTTCACGTCGCGTTGAGTTGATCAATGTGGCGATTCGCTGTGCATAGTGGCTGTCCAGCGTTCGCCCCTGCCGGTCTAACGACGTTTGCAAGTGATCGAGTTCCAGCCGCGCCGCCGAATCCACCTCTGCTAACTGGTCTGACGCCGCGTTTCGCGCTTGATGTGCCGCCAGCGCATCGCGTTCAGCAATCGCGTCCGTCGTGACGCGGTGAAATTTGCGCTCGATTTTGCTGACTTCCGCCGCCCG
>JBBQRJ010000400.1:0-4801 GCA_038214955.1 Aggregatilineales bacterium
AACGGGGTGTCCGGTTTGAAGAATAATATAGCGGACGCGCCGTTGCGCGTCCCTACGGTTGTCGTGTTTTTTAGAACGTTCGTGTAATGTGACATTGGCGTAGCATACACCAAATTGGCACACAATCGATACTGCGTTACACTTGTTCAGAAAATCACAAGGAGTCGGTATGATCACGCTAAATATCGTCAAGAGCTTATTGAAACTGCTCCTCACTACTAGAACGAGTCGTCCGGGCGTTACTGGATTTATTTCAGTGGGCGGCGACAGCGTAGAAGATTATGACGCAATGGAGCGGGCGCTAAAAAAACACGGCTACCCCGCGCCAGAAAGCAATGCGCTGACCGTAGGCGGCGGTGGGTACGGGCAAATCGGACGCCTGATTATTGGCGGTCAAGGGGAGGGCGGCGGTGGTGCAAGCGAAGACGCACACTTGATCAGCCGCGTGGGTACGGGCAGCGGTTCAAGTCTCTTGGGCTGGCTGGTGATCGATAGCGATTGGCTGCGCGTCTACCCGTTGATCAGCGTTGGCGGACGCGCCCCGGCGGTCAGCGTGCGCCCGAAGAATAATTCTTCGCAGGGGGTGGGATTAGGCACGGGCGGCGCGAATGTCGTTGCAGGCGTGGGAATCGAAGTGCGCTTGCCGATCAGCCGTTCGTTCAAACCCATGATCGGGGCGCAAGTCGGCTGGATGTGGAATCCGGCGGGTAGTTGGCAGGGTAACTTGAGCCTTGAGCCAGAAGAAATGGGCGAACGCAAAGAATCTGCGCCGTTCGTTCGTCTGCTGATCGGGACAAATCTCCGTACATAACCTGAGTTTCGGATAGACCCCACCCCCGACCCCTCCCCGAATTCAGGGAGGGGAGCAAGCAAAAGCGTTGTTTGTATGGGATGATGAGGCTGAAATAGGCACTGATGGAGCGTGTTTGAGCCTCCTTTAGGAGGCTTTTTACCCTTGCCGGATGCTTTAGCGTCCGGCAGATCGCTTAACTTGGTGCATATGGGACACGCCGTTGCGTGTCCCTACAGAACTTCATGGAATGCGACGTGTTCCCTCGTGCTATACTGAAAATCACTCACGGTTGATGACAAGGTTGCCGATGGAAACGCACGACGTTAAAGTCCTGATTGATGAGCAAACGCAAGTCTTGACCGTTCAGCACGGCGCAAATTTGCGACAATCGCTGCTGGTAGCACGAATTTCACCCTATTCGGCAATGACACAATCGTTGAACTGCGGCGGACGCGGTATTTGCGCGACCTGCGGCATTCGCTTTGAGGCGGGCGAACCAGCGCCGACTCACTGGCATGATAAGCTGGCGGCGGCGGGCGGGTATCCGCGTCTGTCGTGCCAGATCACCGTTGAGCAGGATATGACCATTCGCATCGTCACCGACAAAGTAGTGTGGGGTCGGCGTCTTCGCTCACACCGTTATATAGTAGATTAAAACATTAGTCCTATGTGGAGAAGCGATGACCGCGCAATTTCACGAACGATTGATCCTTAACGGCGAACAAACATCAATGGCGTTTTGCCCACCCATCCCCGACGATCACCCGAACATTGTTACCCTATCACCTCAAGCAATATCCGAGGGAATCAAAAAAGGCGAAATTGATCAATTTGTGTTTTCAACAGCGTGCTGGCGACAGTACATTGGCACATGGGAAGTCAAAGACGAGAAGTTTTATCTCGTCAGCGTGGGCGGGCGTTTCAAAGTGAACGGCGAACCCGTCCTCGCGGAGTGGTTCACGGGTACGTTACGCATCCCTCGCGGCGAACAACTGCAATATGTTCATATGGGGTTTGGCTCGGTCTACGAGGAAGAACTGCATATCCGTATTGAAAACGGACTCGTAATCAAGTATCGGTTAATCAGCAACAAGGGTAAAGACATCGATCAATGGGGATTAGGCGCAAAGAATCTGCCCGGTGGCGAAAATAATTTTGATGGGGACGACGATTGGTAGGGGCTAACGTGATCCCCACTGCGCTGCTGCTTCCTCATAAGGCAGAGGATCGAGCGGCGCGGGGGTTTGATCCTCGCCCGCCTTCACGGACAGCAATCGCGTAAAAATTTGCGCTTGATCGTCTTGGCTGTAGCGGTCAAAATTGGCAGGTAATGTGCTGTAATCGACCAGTTGCAAGCCGTATAGCATTTCCTCAAACGTCTTTTGATACGGCGCGTTGAAGTCAAAATCCAGCTTGTCACTCCCGCTTAAGGGGATAGTAACCGTCGGAATCGCCGCGTCCACATCAAATTGAGAAATGTAAGTTTTGCCTTTAAGATAAATCGGGCGTGGATCAAACACAATGATCCGGTAGGGATGTGACCCCTGCTCCTTTTTACGATAATCAGCAAGACGCAAAATAGTGGGCGGCGACTCGTGTAAATAGTCGAGTTCTACAACAATCAATCCACTGTCCAACAATTCGGTGCGCTTATATTGATAGTCAGACGAATGGCGTCCTTTAGGTTTGTTAGCTGGCGAAAGCAGTTCAATCCACGCGACAGGGATGCGGTCTTGTCGGGGTTGCTGATAAACAGCAATTGCGCGAAACGGAGCGGCATCAGGATCAATTCGAGCGATTGTCTTAGGGAGTTCCATCACGAGTTGATGAGTATCGCCTTGATAAGGTACAGAGGACAGCGCGGCACGGTGAGGCTGTGTATCGTAAATCGTCACATCGGATTCAGGGGCGATGACATCTTCGCCAGTGCGCCGAATCTGAAGCGATTCCTCAATTTCTGCCGTATAGCCGATGGGAAACAATTGAGCGCGAAGTGCGCGTGTCATATCGACAAGATGATTTGAATGAAAGCCTTCCCATCCTCCCTCTGCCTGATAATAGCTATGCAAATGCGGGTTAATTCCCAAAAACTGGTTCTTGACCAACCGAATCACATTCATCGTATCTCCCCTCTTATGGACTCAACTGTTTGATCAGCGCGGCGATCTCGGTGTCAGCGTCAGCGGCGCGACCCTTACTCCACGCGGCAGTCTCGCGCCGTAGATCAACGCGCAGTTGGGCGAACGCGGGCTGATGTTCGCTCTCCAACGTGCCAAGCGTCTCAATCACCCCGCCCAGTTCCGCCGCCCGATGATCATACCCCTGCTGGCTCAACACCAGCGCCGTGTTCAACAACAAATGAGCGATGCGCGGCTTGGCTTGCGTCTCTACCGCCATATGCAGCCCATCGGACAGCGCCTTATACGCCGCCGTATAGCCGCCAAAATGGGCGTAAACCAGCCCCAACGACGCAAGGTTGATCGGGCGAATTTGCCGATCTCCCAGACTGATCGTGAGCGCGAGACTCTCCTCATAGGCATCTCGCGCATCAGGGTAGCGCCCCTGCGCCACCAGCAGATCACCGAGGCTGTTCAAGGCATAGGCGAGTTCGCGCTCGTCGCCGCGTGACCGGTTGATCGCTATTGCTTCTTCCACATGCTCAAGAGCTTCACCATAGCGCCCCTGTTCTTTGAGGGTTGCGCCTACATTGTTCAGAGCGCGTGCGATTCCGGCGCTGTTATTCAACTGGCGCACGACGACAAGGGCTTCCTCAAAACGCTTTTGCGCCATCTCGTAATTCCCCTGCCCATAGCTGATCAAGCCGAGGTTGTTCAAGCTGTCAGACACGCCCATCGGGTCGCCAATGATCTTCATCGTAGCGAGGCTTTCTTCGTAGTAGCCCCGCGCACGGTCATACTCGCCCAACTGCCAGTAGACTGTCGCCAAACGGTTGAACGTGAGCGCGATCCCGCGACGGTTGCCGATCTCGCGGTACAAGGCGAGGCTTTCCTCTTGCGTCTTGATCGACTCCGGGAATTGGCTCAAGCCGTAGAGGGCGATCCCTAAGTTGCCCAACGCCGCCGCCCGATCCCCGCGTTCCTTGTGGATAGCTAACGCCTGTTCGTAATAGTCTTTCGCGCCTTGGTGATCGCCTTTGAGGAAAAGTACGCTGCCCAGATTGCTGAGACTGGCGGCGACGTTCACGCTGTCGTTTTCCGCCCGCGCCAATTCGAGCGCCTTTTCTGCATAATGCGACGAGGCGTCCCAATCACTCGTATGCCGTGAAATCTCGCTCAAGCCGTTATAGGCACGCACACGCAGGACGGGATCGCCTTCTGCCAGCACGATCTGATAATGATCGGTGGCGCTTTTGAAATGCCCACGTCGAAGCGCCGCCTCACCCAACAAGCTGAGGACACGCGCCCGATCCACGTCTGCATTGAGCGCAAGGCGTAACATGCGTTCCGCTCGTTCGTATTCCGCCGTTAAACGGATCAAGTATTCGCCCGCCATCAGCGCATAAGTGAACGCTTTTTGCGGTTCGCCCGCCGTCCGCCAATGTTCCGCTAGGCGTTCGGCATTGGCAGCATTGTTCGGGTACGTGCGTTCGATGGCTTCTGCGATCTCGCGGTTGAGCGTGACCAGTACATCGTGCGCGGTCTCTTTGAGGGTATATTCGCGCAGTTTGTCGTGCGAGAAACGCCACGCGCCTTCCACCACTTCGATCACCGCCGCGTTCGCGCACGCCGCCAGCCACGTCTCCGGGTCGGTGACGCCGAACGCGGTCAGCATCTTGAGGTCAATTTCGCGCCCTGCTACCGCTGCCCGTTGCAATGCCGGACGCGCCCATTCTGGGACACGCTGCAAACGCCGCCGAATGACATCTTGAATCCCACCCGCGACCACGTTGGTCGGCAGTGTTGCCCGCCCCACTTCATCCATGCCGCCCGATTCTTCCAGCAGCACGCGGGCGACTTCGGTGATGAAGAACGTATTGCCTTCGCTCTC
>JBBQRJ010000401.1:0-4797 GCA_038214955.1 Aggregatilineales bacterium
TTCGTCTAACAGTTCGTGACGGCGTTTCTTTTCTTCTTCCGGCACATCGTCTTCCATGCGCCGTGCGCTGACCGTGTTCGGGCGGGCGCTGTAACGCGCAAGATGCACCTTATCGAGTTTCAATTCTTCGAGCAACTCATACGTATGCATGAACTGTGCTTCGGTTTCACCCGAAAACCCGACAATAATATCGGTGTGAATCGCCACGTTAGGAATACGCTCACGAATGCGGGCGACCAACTTGCGATATTGATCGACGGTGTAACCGCGCTTCATGGTTTCCAGAACGGTATCATCCCCCGCTTGCACGGGAACTTCGATGTGCGGCATCAAACGAGGCAGTTCCGCCACCGTATCCAACAGCTTATCGGTCATCCAATTGGGATGGCTGGTTAAGAAGCGAATACGTTCAACGCCTGTTTCTTCTGCGACACGATGCACGACGCGCAGCAAATCCGCCAAATCGGGACCATCCTCGATGTCTTTGCCGTAGCGATCTACAATTTGACCGAGCAGCGTCACCTCTTTAACACCCTGCCGCGCCAAACTGCGAACGTGTCCTACAATTTCGCCCACGCTGCGGCTGCGTTCAACGCCGCGCCGGAACGGGATAATGCAGAACGTACAGGCATGAGAACATCCATACACCACAGGCACATGGGCGCTGACCAGTTTGCCGCGTTCACCTTCGGGGAGAATCAATTCACCGCTGATCTCGCCATCTTGAAGGCGATCCCGCCGTTCGCGTTCGCGGACTTCAAAATCCAGCGTTTCGCTTTCGTCCATGCGGGAGCGGAGAAAGTCAACCATCGGCATCGGTTCAGACGGCGACATGAACACATCCACATAGGGGAGTTTCTTACGCAGCGCCAATGGGTCACGCACGCCGACCAAGCAGCCCATCACACCGATCACCTTGCCGGGTTGGTGGCTTTTGATGTCGTTCAGCCACGCTAACCGCTGAAAGGCTTTATCTTCGGCAGCCTGACGGACGACGCACGTATTGACGACGTAAATATCAGCGTTTTCAGGGTCATCAGACGCGCTGTGACCTAACTTTTCCATCTCTGAGGCTAAAAGCTGAGAGTCAGCGGTGTTCATCTGACAGCCGAGCGTCCAGATGTGATATTTCATGGGGTTTAAACCGTGTAAGTTTCTTGAATGAAAACAATTTTACCATACAGGGGGGTAGCGTCAATCGCATGACTACTCGCAAGGCACAGCAACGAGCCGCACACCCTGAAACGACCCGGCGGTGTTCCCCGCCACGCGAAAGGCGATCACGTTGTCTTCCAGCGCAATAAAGTCGGTGACATCCATCTGAAACGGCGGGCGAACTTCCCCGAACTCACGCCCATTGATCACCAGCACCGCGCCATATGGCACATAGTCGATTTCTAGGACGTAATTCATGCACGCGATATTATTCATCACAGGCAAGTCAAATTTCTTTTGCAACCACGCCAGCCAGCTCTCGCCACGCCGCTTGTCAAATGCCCAATTCGCCAGCGAATCGACCAGCGTCAGAGAATCATGCGGATTCGGCGTGCCGTCCTCAAAATAATCGACTGTCCAGTTCGAGATCAGGGAAATCGTCGGAAGTTTGCTCATACGAATAATTGTAACAAAAAACGGACTGGTTAGCCCAATCCGTCTTTGTGCAAGTTCCCCGAACCCACCCTCGCCATTGCAGATCAACACGTGGTCATGATTTGTACGCGGTGCGCGTGTGCATCGTGATTGATGCCCTGTGATTTGTGAAAAGGTAGGTTTGAGCCTACCATCCATTGTCAGGGATGCCCAACTTACCCAGTTGGCGGGTTGCGTTCGCCTCTGCACTGACTACCAACTTGCATTACCACAATCACCTCACCCCCGACCCCTCTCCATGTGGAGAGGGGCGCAAAATAGGTCAGAAAAGTCCCCTCTCCTTTTTCGGAGAGGGGATTTAGGGGTGAGGTTGGGGTCAAAATCTACTCACTCACCTTACGCACAAGTATCGTTTTCAGCCCTCACCCCCTGCCCCTCTCCCTCAGGGCGAGGGGTGAAAAAGCGTTCGTGTGTTGGAAAGTCCTTCTCCCTGAGGGAGAAGGATTTAGGATGAGGGCAAACTGCGTAAGGTGAGCTACTCAATCAAATCGACTGACCAGTTCAACTGTTGAATTTGCACATCGAGGTCGCGCCGCTGACGAGCGAGATCATCTGCCCGTTTTTGCACGTCCGCCACATTGATAGCGCGGAACTGCTTAATCGGTGACTGATTATACCCGTACTGCTGCTGTCCCCCACCTGTCGCAAAATTGATCGTTCCGGTCAACACGCCAAACTCGGTGGTGAGCGCGTCCCGATCTGCAAGCGCATCGGTGATCGTGCGTGTCGCATCAAAGGACGTTTGCGCGTTCGTCTTGTTGATCTGCTTGATTAAGCGCGTCATTTCGCTGACGGCGCGAGTCAATTCATCCAACAGCATCATGGGTTCTTCGGGGGCGGTATCGCCTTCTTGAACCCGTGCCGAACGCTGCAAGCGCCCTTGAAGCTCATGAACACGCTTGTTTGCGTCTGCCCGCAAGAGTAGAGCCTCTGCTAACTTCATCGGATCACCTCCCCCTTCTAAACAATAAAATCTCGTACACCGTTTATCCTATCAGGTTCTCAAAGGGTCATCAAGGGTCAAGACAAAATCTGCTTTGGTGTTTCGCCTGTTTCCTCTACAATGGAGGCACATTTGATGTTGGAGGCGTTATGCGACACACGGTCTTATTCTACAACCCGATCAGCACATCAGCGGGGAAACAGCGTTTGCCCCTGTCCCTGCTTTCAGTCTCCGCCGTGATCGCGGACGATTACGATGTGGAATTTATTGACGGCAACCTCATTGATGACCCCGCCGCTGCCATCATTGAACGAGCGAGCATCACCAAAGCCAAACTCCTCGCGGTGACGGTCATGCCGGGACCTCAAATACGCCAAGCTGTCCCTGTGTGCAAGCGAGTCAAGGCGGCGCTGCCCGACCTCACGATTCTATGGGGCGGCTACTTCCCCACTCAACACCATGAAGTCATTTTACGCAGCGATTGTGTCGATTACATCATTCAGGGGCAAGGCGAAGCGCCCTTCCGTCAATTTGTTGATCGGCTGCACACAGGCGGCTCACTGACCGATATTCTCTCGCTAGGCTACAAAAAAGGCGATGAAATTTGCGTCAATGACCGCGCTCCGGTGGTCTCGCTGAACAAACTCCCGCACTATCCCTATGACCGCATCGAAGTCAGCCGCTATGTAGGCAAAAGTTATTTAGGAGATCGCGTTCTCTCGCACAACACCTCATTCGGCTGTCCGTTCGCCTGTAACTTTTGCGCGGTGGTCGCGCTGGCAAATCGCCGCTGGATTCCCGAAAGCGCCGAACGGGTAGCCAATATCGTACAGAACATGCACAACCGCTGGAAGATCGACGGGCTAGAATTTCATGATATGGATTTTTTCGTGCAGGAAAGCCGCGTCGCAGAATTTTCCGAACGGGTAGCCCATTTCGCGGGCGATAGCATCAAGTGGTGGGGTTTAGGGCGCGTCGATACGCTGATGGAGTACAGCGACAACTCGTGGGAAAAGATGAAAAAGAGCGGTTTGAAAATGGTCTTTATGGGCGCGGAAAGCGGCGATGATGAAACGCTCAAGCGCATGAACAAAGGCGGACATTCTGGCACAGCCATGACTCTCGCGCTGGTCGAACGCATGAAGCATTACAACATCGTGCCGGAACTCTCGTTTGTGTTAGGCAACCCACCAGACCCCGCCGCCGACATTGAATCGACCATTAAATTTATTCGCAAGATCAAGACGATCAACCCCGCAACCGAACTGGTGCTGTACATTTACACGCCTGTGCCTCAAGAAGGCAGCATTTTGATGGAAGAAGCCACAAAACTGGGCTTCCGATTCCCCGAAACGCTCGAAGAATGGGCAGGCGACGAATGGTCGAAATTCGCCATGCGCCGCGATCCCGGTACGCCCTGGTTTAAGGATAAAGTCCGTTCCCGCGTGCGTTCGTTCGAGTCGGTGATCAATGCCTACTACCCCACCGTGACCGATCTCCGCATGAAAGGTAATTATCGTCACCTGCTCAAAGCGTTGAGCGGCTGGCGCTATCGCCTCGAATTTTACGATTTCCCGTATGAACTTAAAGCACTTCAGCGCGTCATTCACTATCGCAGACCAGAAACCACCGGATTCTAATTCGCTTCTATCTGAAGGATCAACCATGCGCGAAATCGTTCCAAATCTGTACACCTTCTCTAACTTGATGGTTGGGCGCGTCTATTTGATTGATGACGGCGGCGACCTCACCATCATTGACGCGGGCATCGCCCCTGCCGCCAAGCAAATTCTCGCGCAGCTTGCGGCATCGGGACGCAAACCGAGCGCCGTCAAGCGCATCTTAATCACCCATGCTCACCCTGATCACGTTGGCGGTCTGCACGAACTCGTTGCCGCCACGCCCAACGCACAGGTGATCGCGTCGTTGGAAGAACGCCCTGTCATCGAAGGGAATATGACAGTGCCGATGCCCAAACCCGAAACGCTGCCGACCCCCTTCAATATGGTCGGGCTGCCCAATGTTCGCTTCAAGCCCGTGCCAGTGGCGCGACTTGTCGATGAAGGCGATGTCATTGAGGGGGTGCTTGGCGGCTTACAGGTGATTCCCACGCCGGGACATGCGTTAGGGCAAATCGCGTTTTATCAGCCGCAGCTCAAGCTGATCATTCTAGGCGATACGATGATGCGTTTTTTCGGGCTGCG
>JBBQRJ010000402.1:0-4797 GCA_038214955.1 Aggregatilineales bacterium
CGAGATTTGCCCGATGTAGCCGACCACATGCGAGGCGATGCCGTGTCCGGCGTAACGACGAGTCGTGCGGGTTTCCGTGCGAATATTGCACAGATTAAGCAGTTCCCCCTGTACGCGGGCGAAATCTGCGGGATCAATATCGCCGATGGGGAAGATCGTTGCGGGGTTGGCACGGTATCCGCTAAAGAGTTCAATCAGATCAGCGCGACTTCTACGCAAAATGGATGCCAGCAGAGTCAAGCAGTTTTCTTCGTCAAATATTTCGCCCAACGCCACATCTAAGCCGATGACTTCCGTATCCTGCTCGACCATGACCGTGCCGTCCCGATCATAGATGTTGCCACGCGGCGCACGGGTCGCGGCGGACGACAGGCGCGTCCCCGGCGCATAGCCGTTGAAGATGTCCATTTGCGTCCACGCCACGCGCCATTGATTGTTCGGCGCTTTGACCACGCGCATGATACGCTGTGGATCGCTGATCGTCCCAAAAATCGAGGATGTGATCGTCACATCGTAGGGAACGACGGCGCTGATGCCCTGTTCTTCAGCGTCGCCTAGCGTGTAGCTGATCCCCTGCGTGCCGATTACGCCGTCTGCCTGTTCGTAGGTCGTGCGAAACACGGCGAAAGAGGTCAAACCCTGCGAATTGCTGCTCAACAGCGCGTACATCGTCTGGTAGTCGCGGGCATTCCACGCATCGAGGAAACCGCGCACAGGGTCTTGCGGCGACCCCGCCAATTGGAGGAGCGGGGCGCTGCCGCCCGTGCCATCGGGCAAATTCACGCCCCCGCACGCGGTCAACGCGCACAGTAAGGCGAATATGATCCATCGAAAAATAGAAGTTTTCACCATCACGCCTCAAATGAGTCATTCGGGTCTACTATACTGATCGGCTGTGATCACGTCCAGAATCAAAACGCCCGCGTCGGCGGGCGTCTGTGCAGTTGAGCGCCTTTATCATGCGTTAAAGCATGTCGTTTTTAGACTTCTCCGAACGCTGCGACTCGCGGCTATCATGCTTGCCAAAGTATCCGCGCACTTCATCACCGAACAGCACATACACCCCTAACGCAATAAACAGGAGGGGCAGCCAGTTTCCGGTGAAAATGGGCAGACCGAACACGACGCCGATCCCAAGCACGATCAGCGCACTGTGATCCGATGACCACGATTTGCCCGCATTAATGGTTCGCAGCAGCATCGAAATGCCGATCACGAACATGATGCCGGGCCACCAATAACCCGTGATGAACAGAATCGCCAGCCCGATCAGGAATGAACCGCCGAAAATTTGGTCTGAACGTTCTTTGCTATTCATTGAAATCCCCCTTGATTATGTTTGACTTTACAAACTTCTATACGTAGATGCACAAAAAAGGTTGCGCTTATCATGTCAAATTTTTGCGCTGTGGCATAATTGATTCTATATGAAGAAAGCGAACGGCTCATGAAAGATAACAAGCGACGCACGCCGCAGTTACGACGCTCACGCGAAAATCGACGCATCAGCGCCCTGAGTGGCTTGATCGACATCAGCCGCGTCATCAGCTATAAGCTCGATGACAGCGCCTTATGGGATACCGTCTACGATCATCTGGCGGCGGTCTTTGATACTTCTTCTTTCTTTATAGGCATTTATGACGCCGAACGCGACCTCGTTGACCTGCCGTTGGTGGCAGAAAACGGGATGCGTCTTGATCACGAACCGATCCCCCTGTGCGGGTTGAGCCGCGCCGTATTTTTACACGGCATCGAATTTTATTTCCGTGATTTAGATACTGAATGGGAACGCTTAGAGGCGATTGGCGTAGAAATAGACGAACGCGAACCCGGTCAACCGGCAAGCGCGTGGATCGGCGTGCCGATTCGCAGTCGCCAGAATGAAGTCATCGGCGTGATCAGCGCACAGAACTTTTTACCGAACAGTTACAATGACGCTGACCTCTCCATTTTGATGGCGTATGCCGCCATGCTCGCCCTGATGTACGACAACTTGCGTCTGGTCGAATTGGAGCGCGAACGCCGTTTGATAGCCGCGTCGCTCATGGAAATCGGGCAGGTGGTGAGCGGCGCGGCGAACTACGACGATGTGCTAGACCGCATCCTTGACCAGATTCATCAACTAGTGGATTACGACAGCGCCAGTATTCTGCTCGAACCAGCGGGTGAATCGAGCGAACGCTTGATCGTATGCGCGACCCACGACCCGGAATTATTCGTCAAAGGCATGGAGATTCGCCTCGTCGATCAAAAACCGATCATGCAAGCGTATCTCTCTCAGCAACCGCTCGTGATTGATGATGCGTCCGCCTACCGCAGCGGACTACTCAACCGCGCCCGCTCGTGGTTGATCGCGCCGATGGTCGTGCAAGACCGCGTGATCGGCATGATCACGATGGGCAAATCGCACGCACGCGCCTATTCGCAGCGTGACGCCAGCACGATTTTCGCATTGGCACGCCAAGCCGGAATCGCTATTGAAAATGCGCGGTTGCACGCTCAATCGCAAGCCCACGTACAGGTCTATCAACAGCGGGCGCGGCGGCTAGCTTCCCTGCATCAAATTGCCAGCGTGATCACGTCTTCGCTTGATAAAAGCGAAGTTTTGAACACCGCCGCCCGTTTACTGAAAGAACTGTTCGAGGTGGATCACTGCGGCATCATTATGCTGGATGCGATCACCGACGAGAATCAACCTCAGTTTGGGACCTTGGTGGCAGAATTCCCCTCCCGTGAGCAGGTGGGTCTAAAACTGGCGCTGGAAGGCAACACCACCATGCAAAGCCTAGCGCAGCATGGGACGGCGCTTGCCATTGATGACATTAGCAATGATGACATTGATGAGGCGACCCGTGACGTGTTGTCGCAAGTGGGAACGCGCTCTGTGCTGCTTGCCCCGATGATCGCCCGTGACCGTTTAATTGGCAGCATCGGCTTAGATATGTTCTCGCGTCAGCGCAAGTTCACCGAAGAAGAACGCGAAACCTTTATGACGATTGCGGGACAGGTGGCAATGGCTGTCTCTAACGCCTCGCTCTATGCCGAAGCCTTAGACGCCAACCGCCTCAAAAGCATGTTTCTGGCGACGATTAGCCACGAACTGCGGACGCCGCTCAACGCGATTATCGGCTACAGTGATATGCTGCTGTCGGAGATTTACGGCGAGATCAACGAGTCGCAGCAAGACCGCATCGAACGGGTGAACCGGAGCGGCAAGCACCTGCTGTCGCTGATCAACGACCTGCTTGATCTGTCGAAGATCGAGGCGGGCGAAATTGAGTTTACCCCCATGCCGACTCGCATTTCCGGCGCTCTCACCGAAGCGTTGGATCAGATTACGCCGCGTGCCGAAGCGAAGCATCTGCATATTGAGGTCAACATCGTACCCGATGAGCAAGCCGTCTCTGCTGACCCGCAGTATCTCCGCCAAATTTTGACCAATCTGCTGGATAACGCCGTCAAATTCACGCATGAGGGCAGCATCCATGTCGATGTACAACCCTTTCAATATACGAACGGCGTACCAGACCGCAAATGGTTCTCGATTTCGGTGAAAGACAGCGGGATCGGCATTGCCCCATCTGACCAAAATATCATCTTCGACAGTTTCCGGCAGGTAGACGGATCAACTGCCCGCGAGTATGGCGGGACAGGGTTGGGTTTAGCCATCACACGCCGATTGGTTGAACTGCAAGGGGGGCATATCTGGGTAGAAAGTGCGCTCGGTTTGGGGAGTACGTTCTTCGTGGTACTGCCGGTCTACTCGCCCGACGCATAAAAAGCTCCATCTGCGCGAGATGGAGCTAAAAGAACCACTATTTCAAACAATACTTTTTCCTTACAATCGGAATAAACTATTGCTGATTAAACCTATTTTTACACATTTTGCTGCGCTGCGTTAGTGATAAAGATCACCTTTTCATGTCACAAAGTAACCTGAATTTCGGATAGACCCGACCCCCGACCCCTCCCCGAATTCAGGGAGGGGAGAAAACAAACTTCTTGCTCGTCAGTTTACAGGGAAGAAAGATTTAAGGTGAGGGAGAAAAAGCTATCCAAAACTGAGGCAAAGCATCTTCTCTGTGTCCTCTGTGTTCTCTGTGGTAAATTATTCTTTTGTTTTTGAGGAGATTTTCATGGGTTATTTAGACGGCGCTCCGGTTGGGCTGTACTTTGAGGATATTAACGTCGGGCAGAAGATGGTCACGCGGGGGCGCACCATCACCGAAGCCGATCTGGTCGCGTTTGCGGGACTCACGGGGGACTACAACCCCATGCATACCGACGCGGCTTTCATGAAGGAATCGGCGTTCGGGCAGCGCGTCGCACACGGGATGCTGACGCTGAGTTATGCAGTCGGGCAAGCCTACCAGCTTGGCTTCATGGAACGCACGGTGATCGCGTTTCGCGGCTTGGAAATGAAATTCAGCCTTCCCGTGTTCATTGGCGATACGCTGCATGTGGAATTGGTCGTCACAGAAAAGAAAGAAGCGCGGCGCATGGGCGGCGGTTGGGTCACGCTGGACGTGAAGATCATCAATCAAGAGGGGAAAACCGCGCAGTCTGGCACATGGACGGTCTTGATTGTGTTCAAGCCGGAATAGAAAAACAAAAGAAAGAAAAAGCCTAACGCAAAGGCGCAAAGGCGCGAAGTGAATTTATAACTCACCTTACGCAGGGTGTCAGTTTGACCCCCACCCCGCTCGCTGCGCTCGCCTCCCTCCCCCGAATTCAGGGGAGGGCGCCAACAGGAGTCTGCTTGCTCCCCTCCTCGAATTCGGGGAGGGGTCGGGGGTG
>JBBQRJ010000403.1:0-4794 GCA_038214955.1 Aggregatilineales bacterium
TGCTGCATCCCGGCTGTAATTGGCGAATGCGCTTGATGACCATTGCGAAGATTGGCGCTCCGCCGTCTTTGCGTTCGTCACGGTTGACGCTGGTGATCACCACATGGCGCAAATTCAGCGCCTTCACCGACTCGGCAATACGGTTCGGTTCGTTCCAATCCAGCGGACTCGGACGCCCTGTCTTGATGTCGCAAAAACCACAGGAGCGCGTGCAGGTATCGCCCATCATCAAGAAAGTTGCCGTACCGCGACCCCAACACTCACCAAGGTTCGGGCATTGGGCTTCTTCACACACGGTATGCAGATTTTGATCGCGCATCAGTTCAAAGACGCGCTCGTAATTTTCGCCGCTTGGGGCGCGTACCTTGATCCATGGGGGACGGCGGCGCGGGTGCGCCGGGTCGGGCTGCCACGCGGCATTCTCTGTCGGAATGGCATTGGGGTTGATTAAGTCGGTCACAATAAAGCTCCGTTAAATTCACCGAACTTGAATTATACGCCTAGCGAATGAGCAAATCGAGTTCCATTGGTGTGGATTGGAGCGCCCGTTCAAGCATTCGCCATAACCAATGTGTGACGACTTCGCGGAATCCGATGACGGCGGCGGCGGTGATCGGCGCGATCATCACCCATGAGAGATGCGACGCATTCAAGCGCAGCAGCAAAGCGGGTAAAACTGCCAGCAGCAAAAGGGCAGCCAGCAGATAGGTTGCGACTTGCAGCAGCATAAACATCCCGATAGACAGGGCGCGAATCGTGCGATGGCTGCGCGTTATTGCCGGAACGAGCATTCCGATCAACGTGGCGCTCACCCCCATGTTGAAATAATCATAGAGCATGAATAGGCAGAACGCGACGGTATCGACCAACCAGAATTCAACCGCCCGCTGTCCCGTGATCGGGTATGCCCATCCGCCAAATAAAAACGGTGATGCGAGTAAGCCAATCATCAACCCGACGCGGAGAATAGATCGCGTCATTCGGCTGACCTGAAAAGAATGAACGCCGTAAATCCAATGGACGCCCATTTTGCCGTAGGGGAGAGCGCACAGCAGTTCGTAGGTGTGCCGCTGATGTTCGCTGGCGATGCGGTTGCTCACACGAAGTACGATGAGTATGCCGTAAATTAAACTGAGTAGGAGCGCAAGCAGCGGCGATGGGAAAAACGCAGCGAGCAACCCCATGCTGATGAATGGAGAACTGAGCAGGAGCAGGGCAGACCCGCGCACCATTTGAAATTTCGTCGCGGGCAGTTTTTGCGCGGGACTCTCGAACGCCGAGAGCAAACGTTCATAGCCGCGCCATACAATCGGTTCACGCTTCAGCGGATCGTCTAATGTGCGGTAAATACGCCACGTTAGCATGACATACGCCCCACGCCTAAAGGCGGGGGCTTCTACCCTCAACGCGACTGCGAAGGCGAACCTTCGTCTGACTATCGCTCCGGTAGCCCGTTGATGTCCCAACGGTTTTGATGTTGATGGCGGCATTGTGATCGCGGTCCATCGTCAGTCCGCAAACACAATGCAGCATACGGTCTCGCAAGGTGAGGGTATGGTCACGCTGACAGCCCGAACATTTCTGGGTCGTGCGTTCCCAACGGTTAATCTTGACGAAGCGGCTGCCGCGCTTGAGTGCCACCCATTCGAGGATGTTCAGGAACTTGCCGAAGCCTAAATCGCTGACTTTCCGCCCCCACCAGCGTTTCATCCCCTCGAGGTTCAAGTCCTCAAAGCACAACAGCGCGTACTCGTCACACAAGTGATGTGCGAGTTTGAAGTGATAGTCACGCCGTTGGTCGGCAATGTGTCCGCTGTGTTTTGCCAATGCCCGCCGCGCTCGTTTGTACCGCTTTGACCCCTCGACTTTGCGTGAGAGTTGCCGATGTAAGCGCCGTGTTTTGTTCAACCCTTGCGCGAAAAACTGAGGACTGGGGGTGCCGCGTCCTTGATCGTCCGTCAGAAACATCTTGAGACCGAAATCGAAACCGCCGCTTTGACCCGTGCTGGTTTTTGCAATCGGCATCTGCTCCTTGACACTGAACACGAGCCACAACCGCCCGACAGCATCTCGCTTGACCGTCAGCGTCTTGATTTGCCCGACCATCGGGCGCTCTTGCACGAACTTGTAAGTTGTCCCGTTAATCTGAATAACCGCTCGCGCTCGTCCATACTTGCCATTGGCTTTGGGCGGGTTCTGGTTGTACACCTTCAACTGGTAGCCCGATTGCGGAAAGGTGAACGAACTGTATTTCTTGGCTTTCTTGAACTTCGGACGCCCTTTTGCCAGTTGCTTGAAGAAGCGTTGGTAGCCGTCATCCACGCGCCGACAGACATTCTGACACGCTTGCGAGTGCAAGCCTTGCCACAACGAAAACCGCTCCGTTTTCCGTAGTTTCAAGACATGATTATTCATGTCGGTGAGGGTGATATACTTGCCCGTTAACCGATAGTAGCGCCGTTGGAGCGCAATGAAGTGATTCCACACGGTAGACGCGACAAAAATCATGTGCCGCAGTTTGCGATCCTGCTTATCGCAGCGGTACAGGCGATATTTGTACATCTTGTGAACCGTGATCGTCTCGCTCATGCGCTGACACGCTACCTGTCGGAAAGTCTGTGGCAGTTGACGCTCCGCATCAGACATCGATTATCGTATCCCTTTTCGAGTACAAACGCAATCACGCCTTCTACCCCCACAGCTAAACTAGGGGGTTTTACGGCGCTTTCTCGATAAAGCATCTATCTCAGCTTGTGTAGCATTGAGCATGGTTCGCAACGTCTCCCACAACAGGCGAATGATCAATTCACGGAAACCTACAAATGCGATCAGCGTGAACACGGGCAGCGTGTAGGCGTAGATCACATCACTGGCGTTCGTCCACCTGTAGACCGCCGGCATGATCACAAATGCGGTCAGCACGCCGACAAGATAAGCCGAGATTTGAATCCCTATAAACGCGCCAACTGCGCCCATGCGTGCGCTGCCTACACTCGCGGTACAGGCGGGAACAATCATGCTGACTAACGCCGCCGTGACCTGCGTGCCGAATTGGTCGAAGATGATCATTGTGATCACGCTGGCAGACGAAATTAACCAGAAAGCAGTAGTCGATGTTTCGGACCCAAGTCGACCAAACAGCGCCGCGCTGCCAAATACCGTCGAGATCACCCCGAACACCACCATGATGAGCGCCATATCGCGGTAAATGCGGTGATCCGTCATCCAACCGATAGCATATGTCCAATGCAGACCGACGATCCCCGGTGGCAGCGTGCCTAACAGGTCATACGTCCTATTTTGATGTTCGCGGGCGATGTGTCCGCTCACGTTGAAAGTAATCGCAAGCCCGTAGATCAGGTTTGTCAGCGGCACAAGCACAGGCGATAGCCAAAAGACCAGAAACAACAGCAGAATCAGCAGCGGAGCGCCGAACAAGATGGTGCCGACAGGCAGCACGATCAACCCGACCCCGCGAATGATGCTCGTGAGCGGGGAGAGCGAATTAGATGAGACATGTTCACGCTGGGCTTGAAACCGCTTTGAGAGGGCGGCATAAGTGCGCCATTCGGACGCCGATTGCCGGAACGGGTCATTCAACGCCTGACGTAAGCGCCAGATCAACATCAAAACATCCTTCCCATCAGCAGGTGTTCGGGTTGATTCAGCAGCACAAGGGCAACCCATAAGGCGCGGGCGATCAATTCGCGGGTGGCGAAAAAGATCAAGAACTGCGCGAGTGGGAGCGCCAGATGTGCGGCGACCCAACCCAATCGCAAGCCATCGAGCAGGAACGGCGCAAGGATAAAACTGCCAATCCACGACAGTAAATAGGCGAACACTTGCAGCGATAGGAACACCAGAAACGCCCACAGCCGCGCATCGAAGCGCGAACGGGCGATCATCGGGACGATCAACCCCACCAGACTGCCGATCACCGCCGAATGAATATCGTCTACGACGAATACAAACCCGATCATCACAATCGTGATCATCAGAGCGAACAATGCGGCGGTGTGATTGCCGTCGGATATGCGAGGGTCAGACAGCGCAAGCGTCCCACTCACCAGCAGCACGACGAGGAGGATCAAGCGGGTGTACCAAACATTCTGATTACCCTCGCCGCGAAACCATTGGTTGTAGTATTGGCAGCCCGTGCAGATTGCCCATAATGCCTCGAAACCGCCGCGAGGTGACACAGCGATCAAGTTTAGCGATCCGCGTTCGCGTTCACGGGCGATGGCGCTGCTAATGCGCGTGGCGAACAACGCGCCCGCCATGGTGCCATGCAGCATGGTAAACCCCACGCTCAGAATCACGGGCATCGTCAAGAGTAAAAACAGTACGAGTTGGGGAGCGATCACGCCGCACGAGACGACGCTAAACGCCATGAGTGCCAGCCCTAGACGGGCAGACAGCGGACGCTTAGTGATAGGGCGATCAACGGGTTTATACAGACGCATTGTGCGCCGGAACATGGGATGTTGAAGTGGGGGACGTTGGAGCGCATCCCAGAACCGAAGGGTGATCAATAATTTGTCCCCGTATAGCTCATGCGGGCGGCAGCCCCCACGCGACGACATTTGGTGCGCCGAACATGGGGAAAATGCCTTCACTCAGCGCGGTATAGACCCCCGTTTCGGTGTCCAATGCCAGCAGGACATAGCCCCGTTCATTGTTGCGAACAGCCCCCCCAAAGGCGATGTATTGTCCGTCCGGCGACCATACCAGATGCGGCGGGTTTGGCGTGCTGTCCGCCGTGCTGTAGCCGCAGTAGGCGGTCACGTTATGGGT
>JBBQRJ010000404.1:0-4790 GCA_038214955.1 Aggregatilineales bacterium
TATTCTCTTCAATTTTTCTGTAATGGGATTGAACAAACTTTTATCGTTCCCATATAGTAGCATGGTTATTCGCTACAGTTCACCCATGAAAATTGCAGCGTATTACAAGCTCACCTTACGCACGAGTATCGTTTTCAGCCCTCACCCCCGACCCCTCCCCGAATTCGCGGAGGGGAGCAAGCAGACTCCTGTTTGCGCCCTCCCCTGAATTCGGGGGAGGGAGGCGAGCGCAGCGAGCGGGTGGGGCTCAAACTGACACCCTGCGTAAGGTGAGATTTTAACTTTTAACTTTCTACTTTTAACTTCTTTGAGAGACTTCACTTGGACTCGATTTCATCTTCTGCGCTTTCACTTTCGGTCATCATTCCCGCCTACCGCAGTTCGGAGAGTTTGCCGCCGCTGCTGGCAGAACTGGCAAAAGTTCTCCCGACCTTGACCGATACCTATGAGGTGATCCTTGTCAACGATGGCAGCCCGGATCAAGGTAAAACGTGGCAGGTGATCCGCGAATTGTCGGCGCAGATGGCATGGGTGCATGGCATCAATATGATGCGTAACTATGGGCAGCATAACGCGCTGTTATGCGGCATTCGTCAAGCCCGTTACGACGTAATCGTCACGATGGATGATGATTTACAGCACCCGCCCGGTGAAATCGTCAAAATGATCACTCTCTTGCGTGAGGGAGACTATGATGTCGTCTACGGTACGCCCGCCCACGAACAGCACGGTTTTCTGCGCGATATAGCGTCTCAGGTGACTAAATTGGCGCTCCAGAGCAGCATGGGTGTGGATATTGCCCGTAAGGTGAGCGCCTTTCGCGTGTTCCGTACCATCCTGCGAGATGCGTTCGCCAATTACAGCAGCCCCTACGTCTCCATTGATGTCCTGCTCACATGGGGGACGACTCGATTCGGGGCGGTCATCACGCGGCACGACGAACGCACGATTGGCAAGTCGGGCTATACGCTCGGCAAGTTGATTCGCCATGCCGTCAACATGATCACGGGTTTTAGCACGCTGCCGCTGCAAATTGCCAGCGTGATCGGTTTCACGCTGGCGATGTTCGGCTTATTGATTCTGGTCTACGTGATCGTGCGTTACGTCACAGAAGGCGGCGTAGTGCCGGGTTTCCCATTTCTTGCCTCGATGATCGCTATTTTCAGCGGGGCGCAGTTGTTCGCGCTGGGGATTATGGGCGAATATCTGGCGCGTATTCACTTTCGCACAATGGATCGCCCCGTGTACACGGTGCGAGAAGTGACATCAAACCAGCGACCCGAACAGGCGCAGCATGAATGAACTTTGTCGTCACCTTGAATGGGATACCGCGTTTTTCGGCTACAACATCGGGCGCGTGAACGTCAATCGCTTGACGCTCGAATCGCTAGCGCAAATCGATGCGTGGTGTGACGATGTGCAAATCGACTGCTTATATTTTCTAGCAGATTCAGGCGACTATGAGACGGCATGGATCGCTAACCAGAACGGTTTTAACTACGTCGATACACGTATCACATGGACTCTCACGATGACACATGCGCCCTTGTTGTCAACCAGTGAGCAAGCGATTCGACTTGGCATTCCGTCCGATTTACCCGCGCTCAAGGGGATTGCCAGAACCAACCACCGCGATTCACGCTTCTACTTCGATCCCGTTTTTCCGGTTGAACGTTCTAACGTCCTATTTGAAACATGGATCGAAAAAAGCCTTGCCGGAAGCCTTGCCGATACGGTTTTAGTCATCACTGAAAATGATCATCCGATAGGCTATTCAGCGGTGCAGTTCACCCCGCTTGGCGGGCAAATCAATCTCATTGGGGTCAGCCCCGAACTACGTGGACAGGGCGTAGGGACACAACTGCTCCGTGCCAGCTTGTTTCATTTTTGGGATCGCGGTTTGCCTCACATTGACGTAGTCACACAGGGACGTAACCTTGGAGCGCAGCGGTTGTATGCGAAACAGGGCTTCATCCCTTCTGCGACGAGCAATTGGTATCACCGCTGGTCATCCAAAATTCTGGCGAACTATTCCAAACTGTTGAGCAGGTAGGCGAAACGATGATGCCAATTCGAATTGCGTTGTTATGTGCCACGCGGCGCGGTTATCGCGTTCTGGAGCGTTTGATCGCATTACAGCCCGACGCCGAATTGATCGTGTTCAGTTTCCGCGAAGAAGCGCACGAACCCCTGTTCATGGATGACATCAAGACGTTAGCCAAAGCACACGGCGCGACCTTTTACGAAGCGCGTCAGGTGGGCGCGGATAAATGGCGCTCGTTCTGGCACAGTGCGCCCATCGACCTGATGTTAGCCGTCAGTTGGCGTTATCTTATCCCCCGTGAGGTTTTTGAACTGCCCGCACGTGGCACATTCATTTTTCACGACTCGTTGCTGCCCGAATATCGCGGGTTTTCTCCAACCGTGTGGGCGATTATCAACGGGGAAGATCACACTGGCGTCTCGCTGTTTGAAATTGCCGAAGGGGTGGATAGCGGCAAAATTGTCGCACAGCAGCGCGTTCCCATTGGCGCAGACGATACCATTGCCGATGTGATGGAAAACGTCACGCAGACTTACCTCCACCTCTTGACTCAGAACCTGCCCATCCTACTGGATGCCACTGCTCCCCGTCACGAGCAAGACGAATCACAGGCAACGTACACCTCTAAACGCATCCCCGACGACAGTCGTATTGACTGGACTCAATCCACACAGGCGATTTATGACCTCATCCGTGCGAGTACCGCGCCTTATCCCGGCGCTTTTACCACGCTCAACGGAAAGAAAATCACTCTCTGGGAGGCGCGGCGGGTTGATCTGCGTCCATACGTGGGGCGGGTCGTGGGGCGGGTGATCGAAATTCGGCGCGGGGAAGGGGCTGTGGTACTCACTTCCGACGGCGCTCTGCTCATCACGCGAGTGCAGTGGGAAGGGGAGATGCCCGTCTCTGCCGATCAAATACTGAACAGCCTTTCACACACCTTAGGACGCTAACCGATGGCTTAAACATTTAATTCATTTTTTGTGATATAATGCACACAAAGTAGTTCATAGTTATCAAAACTTTAATGTTATTACGGGACTCGTATTTAGTGTAATAATTGGAAAGGAAGAACCGGGCGTACCGCATGAGTCGGTGCGCTTCTCTATCAGCTTATGGCAAAAACAAAACCGAAACTCCGAATCATCCCAATGGGTGGGTGCGGGGAAATCGGGAAAAATATGACGCTGTTCGAGTATGGACGCGATGCGTTCATCATCGACACAGGCGTGATGTTTCCTGCAAACGACATGCTCGGTGTAGATTACATCATTCCCGATTTTCGCTATATCGTTGAACGTAAAGACATCACTCTGCACGGAATCGTCTATACACACGGACACGAAGATCATACGGGTGCAGTCGCGCACGTCGTCGATCAACTCCGCAAAGTCCCGATTTACGCGACCCCTTTGACTGCCGCGCTTCTCGAAGTCAAACTCCGTGACGCACGGTTGCTCAACGAGACGACCATCAATATTTTCAACCCCGGCGACACGATCACCGTGGGACCCTTCACGCTCGAAAGTTATCACGTCACGCACAGCATTCCCGATTGTGTAGGCTTCGGCATTAACACGCCGCACGGTTTGATCGTCTACAGCGGCGACTACAAGTTCGATAACACGCCCATTGACGGCAAGCGGACAGATTACGCCAAACTCGCAGAATTTTCGCGGCGCGGCGTCCTCATGTTGATGGGTGACAGCACCAACGCCGAGAAATCGGGCTGGACAGAATCCGAAATCAAAGTGAACGCCGCCTTTGACGACATTTTCCGTCAAGCGAAAGGGCGCATCATTGTAGCGACCTTCGCGTCTCACATTTCACGCATCCAGCAGGTGGCTAATCTTGCCCGCCAGCATAATCGCAAGCTGGCAATTGCCGGACACAGTATGCGTAAGAATGTCGAAACGGCGCTGCGAATTGGCTTACTCGACATCGCCCCCGAAATTCTGGTCGATGTAGAGCGCATCAGCGGGTTTCAGCCGCAGCAAATCGTCATCATGGCAACGGGATCACAGGGTGAACCGACGGCTGTCCTCGGACGTTTGGCGACGGGGCAGCATCGCAGCCTTGACGTGATGGAAGGCGACACCATTGTGCTGTCGTCGCACACCATCCCCGGCAACGAAGAAACCGTCAGCCGTACCATCAACCGCCTGTTTCAGCGCGGCGCAGAAGTCATCTACGACCCGCTTGCGCCCGTTCACGTTTCCGGTCACGCCTGTCAGGAAGAAATGCGCCTGTTGATGAGCCTGACCAACCCGAAATTCTTCATGCCCATTCACGGCGAACTGCGTCATTTACGGGCGCATTCGCGTCTGGCGGTACAGTCGGGGATTAAGCCCGAAAACGTGTTCGTGGTGGAAAACGGTCAGGTGATCGAAGTAGATCGCAATGGCGCACGCATGACGAACGAGCGAGTCCCCGGCGGCTATGTATTCGTAGATGGCAGCGGAGTCGGTGATGTGGGCAAAGCGGTCATCCGTGACCGTGAAATCCTCGCACGGGACGGCTTCATGATGATCATCGTCAATGTGGATGCCGATGGCAAACTGCTTGGAGAGCCGGAAATCATCTCACGCGGGTTCATCTACCTGAAAGACGCCGACCTCTTGATCGACCAGATCAAAGCGACGGTGAATGAAGTGCTGAACAATACCAGCCGCCAGCAGAGTCGCAACGGTAAACGCCGTGACCGCCTGCAAGAGTCCGTCAGCCGGATGCTCTACAACGAAACCAA
>JBBQRJ010000405.1:0-4782 GCA_038214955.1 Aggregatilineales bacterium
CGGGCGGTTCTTCATTGACCGCGAACATTACCTTGCGACGCTTCGTCTTAGCATGGATGAAACCGTCGCTTTGCTGTTTGCCGCATCAGAAAGCACGCAGCAATCTCCCCATTTGGGGTCTGCTATTGCCAAACTCGGACAGGTGCTGCCAACGCCATTCATTAACGGGAATTCACCCGTTGATCCTTCAGCAATGCCGCTCATTGAGAGCATTGCGGCGGCTTGGAAAGAACAACGTGGCATCAAAGTGTGGTATACAGGGCGGGACGGTACAAAACTGCGCGTTAGCGAGTTAACAAGTTATTTCATACGACCAAAACGCGGGCAAGAACAAGAAATCTATTTAGTGGGGTTAGATGTTTTTTCCGGGCGGGTTCGCGCACTCAACCTTAATCGTCTGCGAAAAGTTGAACCACTTGGTTTACAAGAAACGTTTGAACTGCGGCGTCACCCGTTCTATGTGCGGGGTTCAGCAAAAACCGATGATGCTGAGATGGCATAAGTTGGGGGAGTCGTACAAGACCCCCCCCCAAATTACTACTGTGCTGGTGTGAACAAAATACGCACGATGTTATAGACAGGTCGCTGCTCTCCAACAGGTGAGAGTAAGCTGTAGTAACAGTTTTGATCGACTACACAGCCGTTCAAGTTGCTCAAGATCATGGGTCCGACAAACCCAAGTTGTGCGGCAACTTCATATGCCCGCCCCGTGTAGATGCTTTGCTCTTCTAAGGTGTTGTAACTGACATAGGTTTCGTCGTCAGCGGGTGGGGTCGTGTCCTCGCTGCTTCCCCAACCAAACCCGGTGATCCAAACTTGCGAACTCGTATCGCCGTTTTGCGTCATGATGCTGCGATAATCGCTCAGGGTACTCAAGAAATAGTAACTGGCGTTATCGACATAAGACGTTTCTGTCGATGTACAGCACAGAAAGTCTGGCGAATTGCCAAAGCCAAAAGGTCGTACTCCTATCGAGTCACTGACTTCACGCAGTCCGGCGGCATACATTCCGGTCAGATACTCCCGGTCATTGAATGCTGTATCGCTGCTAAGGGCGATTGGCGCAAGTCCGGCGCTGATCACGCTGGCAGCAGGATCAGCGGTTTTGACAGCAGTGTAAGACGCACGAAGCAAATCAACATACGACGATGCGACAAGCGGGTGAGCGGCGTTGTTCCACATCTGGCGTGTATTGGGTTCTGACCATATCTCATAGCCATCCACCACGCCCGCATAATGCTGAGTCAGTGCGCCGATAAACCCTGCAAAGATGTTGAAATCGTCTGGCGGACTGTTTTCGTCTGCACCCGCCCATGTAGGCGATGTCGTCACCGTGAACAAAATATTCAGACCCGCAGAGTCCAGCGCATCTACTACCTTGTCAAGCTGTGTAACATCAATTTCGCCCTCGGTGGCTTCAAGATCACGCCAGTAGACATTTACTTTCACCCAATTCATACTGAGCGCCGTTACATGCTCAATCCATGGAGCGATATTCTCATCGGGGAAATAAACTTCAATGCCATAATCAAACTCGACACGCGCTGCGGCGAATTCGTCAGTCGCTTCTGGAAGTGGTTCAACGGGGAGCGCCCCCGTTGAACCGGGAATAATAAGCTCCTGTCCCACATAAATAACATCCGGGTTCGATAAATTATTCGCTCGCAGAATTGCGGATACCGTCGATCCTGAGCGGGCGGCGATTCGTGCTAAGGTATCGCCGCGCTGAACGATATACGTACTTGCTTCATCCGTCGGCGCAAGGGTAGGGGTTGCCGTCGGCGCAAGGGTAGGGGTTAGGGTAGCGGTGATTGTTGCATCTGCTTGAGGTGTTTCCGGCGGGATAATGAGCGTTTGCCCCGCATAGATCAATTCTGGATTGCTGATGTCGTTTGCTTGCATGAGCGCCCGCAACGTAATACCGTAACGTCTCGCAATAGACCCTAGAGTATCACCGCCTCGAATCACATAAGTGACAGGGGTGGGCGTCATCTCTTGTGCGAAGGCAAGCGAAACTGTCACGAGGGCGGCAAGCAACATTAAAAGCACGATAGCTAGTCTCAAAACAGATTCTCCTTACATGACCCCGACTGAACTGAGATATTACACTCAACAAGCAGAAGGTGCTATCTGTGGCGGTAAGCGCGATTCGGTTTCGTGACATACTCCCCACGCCTAAAGGCGGGGGCTTCTACCCTCAGCGCGACTGCGAAGGCGAACCTTCGTCTGACTATCGCTCCGGTAGCCCGTTGATGTCCCAACGGTTTTGATGTTAATCGCGGCATTGTGATCGCGGTCAATCGTCAGTCCGCAGACACAATGCAGCACACGGTCTCGCAAGGTGAGGGTATGGTCACGCTGACAGCCCGAACATTTCTGGGTCGTGCGCGCAAAACGGTTAATCTTGACGAAGCGTCTGCCGCGCTTGAGTGCGACCCATTCCACGATGGTCAGGAACTTGCCAAAGCCCAAGTCGCTGACCTTGCGTCCCCACCAGCGTTTCATCCCCTCGAGGTTCAAATCCTCAAAGCACAACAGCGCATACTCGTTACACAGGTGATGTGCCAACTTGAAGTGATAGTCACGCCGTTGGTTGGCAACGTGAGCGCTGTGTTTCGCTAACGCCCGCTGCGCTCGTTTGTACCGCTTTGACCCCTCGACTTTGTGTGAGAGTTGCCGATGTAAGCGCCGTGTCTTGTTCAACCCTTGTGCGAAAAACAGGGGATTGGGGTAGCCGCGTCCTTGATCATCCGTCAGAAACATCTTGAGACCGAAATCGAAACCGCCGCTTTGACCTGTGCTGGTTTCTGCAATCGTCTGTTGTTCCTTAACACTGAACACGAGCCATAGCCGTCCGACAGCATCCCGCTTGACCGTCAGCGTCTTGATTTGCCCGAACATGGGACGCTGTTGCACGAACTTGTAGGTCGTCCCGTCAATCTGAATATTTGCCCGCGCTCGTCCATACTTGCCATTCGCTTTCAGTCGGTTCTGGTTGTACACGACCAGCTTGTAGCCCGATTGCGGAAAGGTGAACGAACTGTATTTCTTGGCTTTCTTGAACTTCGGACGCCCTTTTGCGAGTTGGTTGAAGTAGCGTTGGTAGCCGTCGTCCACCCGCCGACACACATTCTGACACGCTTGCGAGTGCAAGCCCTGCCACAACGAAAACCGCTCCGTTTTCCGCAGTTTCAAGACATGGTTATTCATCTGCGTGAGCGTGATGTATTTGCCTGTCAAGCGATAGTAGCGTCGTTGCAGCGCAATGAAGTGATTCCACACGGTAGACGCCACAAAAATCATGTGCCGCAGTTTGCGATCGTGCTTGTCGCAGCGGTACAGGCGATATTTGTACATCTTGTGAACCGTGATAGACTCGCTCATGCTCTGACACCTACTTTGTCGGAGGGTCTGTGGGAGTTGACGCTCCGCGACAGACATCTATTACGATATATCGTTTTTGCTATAAACACAATGATGCCGTAAAACCCCTCCCTTTAGGAGTGGGTGTAAGGCGTTTTTTCGATAATTAGGTGGGATTTCTATCAAGGAGGCGACATGCGTAGACAGTGGGCTGTAGCGATTGTAATCGCCGTACTGCTCCTCGTTATGAATGGGGTTTCGGCACAAGATAACCGCTCACTTGTATGGGAACGATGGGATGTCGTAATTGACAATATCGACACAGAAGCTAATCAATTCCGTGTCACAGAACGCTATGAGATTGCCTTTAGCGGAACTTTTCGCTTTGGCGTGCGCGACATTCTACATAATCGGCTCGAAAGTATCCGCAATGTGACCGTCAATGACCGGGGAATACGCTTGACCCCCGGCTGCGTGAACCAAGCGGGGACATTTTGTGTTCGAGAGACTGGCTCCCCTGAATCGACTGACATTACGTACAATTTCACGTCCCCGATAACGAATGGGAAAGCGACATTTGAAGTCAGGTATGAGGTGATCGGTGCATTGCTCGTCTACGAGGGCGGCGATCAATTGTGGTGGGATGCTGTACCGAATGACCATTTCGGCTATCCGATCCGTACAGCGACGATCAGTGTAGAACTGCCCGAAGGTTTTGCCCCCCGTGAAGGCGTCGATCCGATCATCACCTATGGCGCACGCGGCGAAGTGGATGTCAATGGTAATCAAGTTGATGTTCGCGCCCCGAACGGCATTGGAGGCTATGAGGCGTTCACGCTGCGGTTACAGTATCCGCATGACCCGAACGCAAGGGTCGCATCGTGGCAAACCAATTTTGACAGCCAAGTCCAGTTTGATGAGAATGTACGCCCATTGATCAACATTGGCGTTTTCATCGTCAGTTTGCTTGTAGGGATAGGGTTGCCACTTCTGTTTTTCGTCCTCTGGCAAACGCGAGGACGCGATCCCGATGTGGGACCTGTGCCGACATTTCTAGCAGAGCCGCCATCGTCGCTCCCCCCGGCGGTGGTTGGTACGCTTATTGATGAGAAATCTGATCCTCGTGACGCAATCTCTACCATTGTGGATATGGCACAGCGCGGTTACATGGTCATCGAGGAAAAGCAGGAAGCGGGTCTATTTGGACTGGGCGCAACCAGAGAATTCACTTTTAAGCGCACAGATAAGACTCTTGATGATCTTCGCCCCTATGAAAAGCGATTAATGGGGAAGTTGTTCAGCGGGGCATCTATGGAAAGGTCAATGAATTCACTAAAAAACACCTTCTATACGACTATCGCGCAAATTCAAAACGATCTGTATGACGAACTGGTCACTGAAGGGTTTTTTACCACTAAG
>JBBQRJ010000406.1:0-4782 GCA_038214955.1 Aggregatilineales bacterium
GTATCACCCGCTTGTACCGTGTGGACAATCGATCCGTCCCCTTGTTCATTTTGCGGAGACACGAATCCGACTTCCGCCGGCACAGTCGGGATCGGCGTTGCGTTTGGGACTGTCGTCCCTGCGGCGGGCGCAGAACCACCCGCTCCCCCACCTGTGAACGAGGCATCATCCCAATAAACACTGTTGAGTTGGGTGGGCCACGACTGGGTAGAGAATAGAAACACAGTGGCGGTTGTGCCTGTCGTGGTGGCGCTGACCGTCATTTGACCCCAATTATCGTGCGGTGTCGCATTGCCCGACCACACAATATCGCTGTCATAGGGGTTTGTGCCGCCGTTGGGGTCAATGCCGACGCGAGTATACGCGCCTGATCCGGTAGCTGATGTGCAGTTGTCAAAACCGTTGGGAATATCACAGGTTTTCAGGTACGCCCACGCGCTGGCGCTGACATTTGTCCCCTGCTGGACGCTCACCTGCTGGTAGACCGCAGCGGTGAAGGTCGCAAAGCCTTTATTCAGGTTGATCGCCCGCGCCCCTGAATGGGGGTTGGGACCGGGTCCGTTGTGCGGGAAACCGACAGGCGGTAAGTTTTGCCAGCTTTCGCTGCGCGGCGATTCGGTATACCAGAAGCTCCAATCGGCGGGGATGTTGAGGTCAGAGCGTCCGCGACTGGTGTACGAACCTTCCATGCCTCCATCGCGGAGGGCGTTCGCATCTTGCGCCGCGAGGGGCGCACTCACGAGGAGGAGCGCGATCAAGAAGAGCGGGATGATCCGCTGCATTGTTCACCTTTGGACACTAAACAACAAAGAGGCGTGGTCTTATTGCCCCACGCCTTTGGCGGATTATAGCATTCGAGATTTTCATGTCAACCAACGGTTGGGCTACGGCGTAGACCACCGCGCCTCGCTCAGGTCGCTGTTTTCGGAAAGCTGCACGCTGCCGCCGTCGCGCAAACTCACAACATTGAGACTGCTGTCAATGCTGTGACTTGTGATGACATAGCTGCCATCGGGCGAGAGCGCAAGTACCGTCGTGCCACTCTCCAGCGTCTCGATAAGTTCCATACTGCTCAGGCAGTCGTTACGCGCCACACACGCCAGATCGACAGTGGCGACGTTTTCATTCCCGCTGTTATCCTCGATGATAAAATAGGCTTGTGCATCATCAATTTGGATGTCAGTCGCGCTTCCCGGTAGTAGATCAACGCCATTTTCAAGCGGGTTTGAACCGCAGTTGAGGCACGACATATCTGCGATGCGAATGACGCCGCCCGTCCCGCGATAGATGAGATTCGTCCCTGCCCATGCCAATGGGATGAGCGGAATCGATCCGTCGCTGTTCAGCGTGACCGTTTCACCTGTATTCGCATCGGTTACTGCAAGTCCACTCCCGTTACCGAAATCGGCATAAGCAACCAGCGATCCGGTATCTGACCATAGACTGAGAAACGGCGAGTTTGGGTCGTTGCCAAAGCCTAACGGCGTCCGGTTTGCGCCGTCGGGTGAAAGCAGCGCGTAATTCCCATCACTCCCGCGTAAAAAGATCGCGTCGCCATCGGTGGATGTTTCTACCAGTTCGCCAGATACGCCCGTTTCAAAGCCGCCGCTCCCATTGAGCGGGTAAATGTTGATGCGATCATCCATAGCGGCGATGAGGCTGTTCTGGGTGAAACCACCAAAACTGACGGTGCTGCCCGCGCCGCGCCCGATTTCGGTCACACGTTGCGAGTTGGCATCGCCTACCCGTAAACTGATCTCGCCGCCTTCACGCACGGCGAAAAACAGCCGATTGCCTGACCAATGATAACCGTTGACGAGTGTTTCACCGGGGTTGGTCACAATCCAACGAAAACCGCCGTCCGCACTGCTGACGACCAACTGACCCGAACTATTGACAAACGCGAGCAGAGGCGAACCCTGTGCTTGTACGCCGACTGCCACAATCATGAGTAATAGACTAAAAACGACGAGCAAACGTCCCCATCGGTTTTTCATTGCTGCCCCTTTGGTGGAAATTGAACCTTTTCCACGCCCTTGTTCTATTATAAAGCATCAACGCCAACGTGACCCCCGCTAAATAGGGGGTTGTGTTGTGAAAACTGGACAATTAAATTGCGGCATTCTTGTTAAAAATCACATCTAAATTTAGGCAATTTTGCGTTGAATCATGTTAAGCTAAGTTTATCGCCCGGATTTATCCATCAATTGAGGACACCCCTGTATGCGCCGGGTACTTCCCCTTACAATTGCTCTTTTTGCCGCATTTGTCATTGCCGGATGCAGTCGTATGGAAGGTTTGCGCCTTCTCACGGGTGAAACTGCGGACGCACAAACAGATGCCACTGTCGAGTCGCTTGAATTGATTATGGCGGACAAGACCGGCGCCAGCGACCCCGCTTTAATGTCAGCAGCAGATCGTGTTGAACAAGCCAGCGCATCCGTTGACATCATCGAGATTCGTAAAGACGTTGACGCTCGTATATTTCAGGTCATATTAGTCTGGGCGCCCCCTGTTGTAGACCTCAACACGCAAGAAGGGCAGTTTGCCTTCCTAGACAACCGCCGCCGCGCTCTCGAATTGACGTGGCAAGGCATGATGACTGCGAGCAGAGATTCGGACGTGCTGAATGTTCAATTTCTGAGACCGGAAGTCGTCAATACATTGGATAACGGACGCAGTTACATTGCCACTGTGGTTAGCCTTGTACAGATTGATCGGGCTGATGCAGTCGCTTATCTGACAGGTCAGCGCAGCCTAACGACGTTCGTGGATTTAATTGTTGCGGGGTCGCTCGTTTTTCTCAGCCCGCGTGAAACGATTTACTACGAAGGTCAGCCGAATCATCCGGTATTTATGCTTCCTACAAACCCAAGCACCGCCGCACAATGAAAGAATACCTCTCACTTGTGATGTTTGTAGGGACGCCTTTCATGGCGTCCGTTTGATTGAATTGAGCATGACGGACGTGATTTATCGCGTCCCTACGATAATCGTTGAGGTGAAAGCACTATTTCGATCCAACCGTTTAAATGAGTTGATGAGAGAGTTGTTGTTATGGCACTGGCGAATCGGACAGATAATACGCTATCCCCAAAACGGTATCCCTGGGAGAGCGAAGAAACGCTTGTAGAACAACGCCGAAAGCGACTGCGCTACCGCGTGCAGCGGTTCATCAGCCGCATATGGATATGGGCGCTGATCATCGGTATCATCCTGTGGGCGCTGTTTGACTCCGGCGTGATGACGATGATTATGGGTACTGTCCCGTTATTACTTCGTCTGGTGTTCACGGTTTCGTTGATCCTCGGTCAGTTTGCAGCGATGTTCTGGTTTTTAGGCAAAACGCGCCAATACACCATCATGCCCGGTGCGGAAGGGGTTGGCTTCAAAGATTATCGCGGTCAGCCGGAACTGTTGGAACAGGCGCGGCAGGTCGTCAAGTTACTGCGCGGCGTCAAAGTGTTTGAACAGGCGGGCGGCGAACCGCTCAACGGCTTGCTGTTTGAGGGACCTCCCGGCACAGGCAAAACGTGGTTAGCACAAGCGATCAGCACCGAAGCGGGCGTGCCGTTCATCTATCTGGATGCGTCGTCTCTGCAATCCATGTTTATGGGGATTGCACCGCTCAAGGTGGGCAACCTGTACCGCAAAGCGCGGAAGGCTGCCCGTCAATATGGCGCGTGCGTGATCTTCATTGATGAAATTGATGCCATTGGTTCGCGCTCTGGCGTGGCGGAAGTGGGCGGCGGCGTTCGCAACTTCGAGCCGGATACCTTGCCGATTATGATGGGCGGCATGGGCAACGGCGGTGGCGCGATGCTCAGTACGCTCCTTTCCGAAATGAGCGGGTTCAACCTTGAACATGGTTGGATAGCACGCAAAAAGAAATGGTTTTACAAATCGATCTTGCGGCGCAACCCGCCCAAGTCGCAAAAGCGTGTGTTGACGATTGGCGCGACCAACCGCATCCATGCGCTTGACCCCGCGCTGCTGCGTCCCGGACGTTTCGACAAGAAGATTCGCATCGACGCGCCGGATATGGAAGGGCGGCGCGACATCATCGCCTACTATCTCTCGAAGATGGCACATGATGAATCGGTTGACCCGCTGATTCTGGCGTCGGAAACGCCGTATTACACCCCTGCTGACCTCAAGTATTTGCTGAACGAGGCGCTGCGTTACGCGCTGTTCGATGGTCGTATGTTCATCACGACCCGCGATATTCGTTTGGCACAGCCCGAACATGAAATGGGCATTCGCAACCCGATCAAGAACTTATCCCCCGAAGCCAAACGGCGACTCGCGGCACACGAGGCGGGTCACGCCATTGCGATTCGCCTGTTCCGCCCAACCTATCGCATTTCACGCATCACGATTGTGCGGCAGGGGTTCGCTTTCGGTCATGTGAGTTCTTTCCCGGCACACGAAGAATATGATTACCTGAGTTCGTATGAGCAGTTGGTCAACCGCTTGCGCGTCGCAGTGGCGGGCAAGGCGGGCGAAATGGAATACTGCGGCGTGGGTGAGCAAACGCTCGGTGTGGGGGGAGACTTCGCCCATATTCGCGGCGTGCTGGCACAAATGGCAGATTCGGGCATGTTTGGACCCATTGGCGATGGCAGCGCCCCAACTCAAGAAATGCGCGAGGGGATGGAAGACATTTTCCGCATGGTCTTGGATGAAGTGCGTATGGCGTTCCGTCTGCATCGGGATATGGCAGAAGCGTTGATTGTGCTGCTGCAAACGAGAAATGAAATGTTGGCAGATGAAGTTGAAGTC
>JBBQRJ010000407.1:0-4780 GCA_038214955.1 Aggregatilineales bacterium
CTTGATCGTATGTATATTGGCGCTCAGTTTTGCAGGAGCTGTGTTCGCTCAGGAAACGGCGACCTACAGTTTGACTGATGGCTCAATGGCATTCGAGTATCCCGCCGATTGGGTGATTGAAGAAGAGTTCAGCTTTGTCACACTTGCTAACTCACAAGAAGCCATTACTTTAGCCCAAGCCTCGGACACGTTAGACGAAGGGATGATCTCCCTTAACCTCTATCCATCTTCATTTCTGCCTCTCTTGGAAATCGAGCCAGACTCGACACCCCATGAGGTTATCGAATCCGTTTTGGAACAGGGAGAATTCAACGGCGAGATTGTGGACGGTACGCTCAACGATTTTGATACCGCCTATGTCGAAGTGTCAACTGCCCAACTGCAATTGGCAGGTACTGAAGCCGCTATCGGCGCCTATGACTCGCGCTTCGGTGTCGTCCTGCTTGCCGTCCAAACAGGTGGTGACTTGAGCGATTATCAAAACGAAATCGATATAATCACCGAGTCGATCACCAGAGGCGACGTTGAGATTGTTACGCCGACGCCCCGCCCTGCTCCGGTGGGAGAGACAACGGTTGAAGGCGAAATCACGGAAGAATCGCCCGCATTACAATATGCGGTTGAACTCAGCGAAGGCGATGTCATCACCGTTGAACTCGTAGCAGTCGGAAGTGTGTTCGATACCGTGCTGTCCCTATATGCCCCCGGTGAATTTGAGGGTAGTGGGGTTGCAGCAATGTACAACGACGATTCGGGTGATTCTAGTTTCGGCTCTCGCAATTCCCGGATTGAAGAGTTTGAAGTCACCGAGTCGGGGACATGGGTTATTGAGGCGACCCGTTTCGGCAGCAGTGGTGTCGGCGCGTTCACACTCACCATTCGCGGCGATGAACAGGCTTACGATATTGTGCAGATGGACGCCATTGTTGTTACGCAAGAGGCACCTCCCCCCCTGAGGGTAACACCAACGGCAACGCCATCTTCGCGTCCGCCAGTCACAGAGGGTACGAGTATTGACGGTGAACTTGTAGATGGTTCAACAACGCAGCAGTTCACAGTTGAACTGGATGAAGGCGATACCATAACCATTGAACTCGTCGCAGAAGGCGGCAGCTTCGATCCCCGAGTTCGGTTGTATGCACCGGGCGACTTTGAGGGCAATCGACCTGCTGCTGCGGAAAATGATGACTCCGGCGATGCTGATTTTGGCTCATTGAATTCGCGCATTGCTGATTTTTCAGTCACCGAGTCGGGAACATGGGTGATCGAAGCCACCAGTTTTGCAGGGGTATCAACGGGCGAATACACACTGTCGATTTTCGGAAATGAGTCTTATACGCTCACACCGCTTGAAGCGGCTGAGGTCATCGTTACCCCCGAACCCACGACTGGCACTGCCACGAGTGTTGAAGGTGAACTAACGGAAGATGCCCTCGCTGTGCCATTCACCATTGACCTCACCGAAGGCGATGTCATCACAATTGAACTCGTAGCACAAGACGCCGCTTTCGACCCGGTTGTGCATTTGTATGCACCCGGCGATTATGGAACTGATGCGCTCCCTCGTATCTCTGATGACGACTCCGGTGATGCTGAACTCGGTTCGTTGAACTCGCGCATCGAAATTTTCACCGTCACCGAGTCGGGAACGTGGACAATCGAAGCCACCAGTTTCGCAAATCGGGGTGTGGGCGCATTCACGCTGACCGTCATTGGCAGTCAAGCCTACATCATTAACGCTGGCGTCGTCGAACCAGAAGAAGTTACACTGCCCGTACTCACAGGCGACAATGTGCTGGTGTACAACGAACCCGTGACCGGGGCAATCTCTGCCGCTGAACGTGAGTTCGATTGGCATTTCGTTGGTCGTGCGGGCGATATTGTGACGATCACGATGGTCGCAGACGACAGCGACACGCTTGACCCACGCATCTACCTGTATAGCGCAGAAGCCTTTACATTGGGTGGCTTCGAGCTAACCCAAAACGACGACTCGAAAGACGAAACCCTTGGGAGTTTCAATTCTCGTATTGCCGATTTCACGCTTCCTGTTACAGGGGAATACGTCGTTACAGCGGGCTGTTTCATCGACTGTTCGGGCGATTATACGCTGCTGGTTACGGGTGAAGAACAAGTCGTGATTCCGGTTGAACCCACGCCAACAGTAGATGAGGTTCGCCAATGGGCAGCCAACGCCACCGCAACCAGCCAGTATACCGACAGTGGTTGGAATGCTTTGCAAGCGACGGGTGAACCCGATACGGTGGATTGTGCAGATCGGTCTACAGCGTGGGCGTCTTCCAGCAGCACAGGCACAGACAGCCTGACGCTTGAATTTGACCAAGCCGTCATCCCGACTCAAATCAATATCTATCAGACCTATAACCCCGGTTCGATCACTGACGTACAGTTGATCACCGCAAGCGGTGATGTCATTGATATTCCAGACAGCGCAGACCCGCTTGGTAACACCGAATGCCCCGGCGTGTTTACTCTCGACCTCTCTGAAATGACAGAAGCTGTCGTCGGTGTGATAATCAATCTCGACCAGAGCATTGGCGGCAGTTGGAACGAAATCGACGCGGTGGAATTGGTCGGCATAACGTCTACAGAAGAAGTTGTGGAACCAGTCGTCGATGTAACGGCACTACTGACAGCAGGTGACGAGGCTTTTAACAACGGCGATTGGGCGGGTGCAATCGACGCCTACAGCCAAGCCATCGAAATAGACTCCGCGAATGGGAATGCGTTCTTCTTTCGCGGTTACGCCTATTACAATTCGGGTGCCTATGATAACGCGCTACGCGACTTTGATCGGGCGCTTGAGCTTGGCACAAATGATATGGCGTGGGTCTACAATCTGCGCGGTTTGACCTACGATAGAATGGGCGAGTATGAACTGTCGATTGCTGAGTATTTGATGGCAATTGAACTCGTGCCAACCTATCAAGGGGCGCATCAAAACCTTGCTTATGCCTATGGAATTCGCCTTGGTGACTGGAAGAAGTACACCGAAGAATACCAATTGCTCGTTGACCTTGACCCGACGAACTCCAATTATTACAACGGTTTCGGTTGGGGCTTAGTCCAACAGGGGCGTTACCGTGATGCGCTCGTGGCGCTGAATGAGGCGCTTGAACTGGACAGCACCAACAGCAGCGCGTTAGATAGTCGCGGATGGGCGCACTTGGGTCTGGAAAACTACGAAGAAGCCGAAGCAGATTTCCTTGCTGCTATAGAATACGGTGAAATCTACTCGTACTACGGGCTTGCCGAGCTGTACCACGCGCAAGGGGACGATGTACTGGCGTTAGAGAACCTGCAAGCCTATCTTGACATCGCTACCGTAAACCCGACTGCCGACGCTTTAGCCTTGCTGGAAACACTTCAATAATCAGTTATAACGGATGAGCGCGGCTCAATCATGCCGCGCTCATCATTATGCAACCCACACCCAATGTACAAAATCGTTGAGTAGGTAAAACTGCATCACCACCATGATCACCACGCACAAAGCGAATATCCAACGCCGCCGTAAAATCAACGCGGCAGCGGCAAAGCACGGAAATAAGAGTAGAACGTAGCGGATAGCACTTTCAAATTGTGCGCCTTCCATCCCTTCCCCAAAATGATAGCGCAGCAAAATGATCGCCAGCGTTGACCAGACGTACAAGGCGTAGGTTCGCTGGAAACGCAGCAGGACAACCACGCCAAGAATCGCCATCAACCCTAAAACAAACGCATTGTTATTCTCGTGAGCAGCGGCGATTCCAAGCTGTAACCGTTCAATATAACTAAGCACCGATTCCCACGGCATTTGGGACGCCATTTTCCAACCGAGGGCATAAGCATTTTCCATACTGCCGAGGTTGTTATAAGCGATGTACAGTACGAACGTCAGCGTGCCAAGGGGTGCGCCAATCAGCACAGGGATGCGGCTCAATAACGCAGGTTTCCCCGATTCTCGATACTGCACATAGGCAATCCATGCCAGCGGCAAACACAACGCCACTCCCTGCAAACGAGTCAGCGAGGCAAAAAACGCAAGTCCCCCCGCCAGAAGCCAGCGGCGGTCAAACGCGGCGAGAAATGCGCCTAGTGTGAAGGTAAGGAACAGCGGTTCGGTATAACCCGCGATCAGGTAAAAGCCCGTCGGAAACGCTGCCAGTAAAATGAGCGTCCGCGTCGCAATTTTGTCGCCCCACTCCCGCTGAATCAGTTTATAGAGCAAGAAGAACGCCACGACACAAAACCCGTTGCTGACGATCACCGACGCCAGCACAAAATTTCCGCCGCAAAACAATTCCACCAGTCGAATCAAAGTGGGATACAGAGGTGGAAATACAATACGTGTATCCGGATAGTACCCCTGCATAGCGATCAAGATGTACCATGCGGTATCGTAGCGACGCCAAGGACTCATCAAGTCGGCTAAGTGGGATTCGGCTGGCAGGGACGCATAATAGGTGATCCCGCTCGGGTTGCCTTCAAAGGTGAGCCAATTGAAGTGTAATATGTCAGGACGAGCGGCATTCATATCACGCACCATCACAAACGCGACCAACAAGGTCACGACACGCAGCGCAATAAACACGCCTAGCGATACTCGAACCGCCCTGCTGCGCCACAAACGCAAAATCTGTTCGAGGGAAGTTCGCAGCAAAACACGCGACCAATCCTGTCTTTGACTCGCAATCATCGGTTAAATTCCTTAAATCGTTTAAGAGGACGCAGCGGAAACGGGCGAAAGCGGGCGAACTGCCTGCTGCCTCATTCCGTC
>JBBQRJ010000408.1:0-4766 GCA_038214955.1 Aggregatilineales bacterium
GGTATCGCAAGCACTGACCCGCGATGATTATTCGCTCACCAATGCCATCATTGCTGTGACGACTCTGCTTGTTCTCGTGTATGCGACCTCGCTCCTGTCGCAGCGGAGCAAACGCGCCGAGCTAATTCTCACAGGGGTGCCAACCGTGTTGATCAAACAGGGCGAATTCATCTCTGCGAATCTTGCGAAAGAGCGCGTCACCCCCGATGAAGTGTTTAGCGAGATGCATAAAGCGGGCATGTACGATCTGCGGCAGATTAAATGGGCGATTCTGGAAGGTGATGGGAAAATCGCGTTTATTCCCGAAGACCTCGCAAAACACCCACAATTATTGCACAAGAAAATGCAAGACGAATCGGCTTTGAGCTGAGTGCAGGAAAACGCCTCGCCTTTTTTGCAGAACCCCCCTAATGTGGGGCCCAATGACAGTTTCGATCAAATTATCTAAAATATGACACCGGACATGAGTCGTGGTATGGTGTTTTGCTGCGTGATTTGCTTTCACTGGCGATGCTAGATGTTAGATATGTTAGATGAAATTCGCCTGACGTTGGAGATGGACTCATCATGAAGCGACTCGGATTAATTCTGCTCACGCTTATCATGGCAGCGTGCAGCACAGGGGCAACAACGGACTCAGCGGCGGACGTGGTAGAAAGTTATCTCACGGCGAAAATTGAGGGTGATCGTGAGTCACTGCGCCCACTGTTGTGCAGCGCAATGGAATCGCAGTTCAGCCGCGAAGTTACATCGTTTGCGACGGTTGAAGGGGCGCGAATCGAGGATATGCAGTGTACCCGCCAAGGGGATACCGATGTTGTGACCTGCACGGGGACGATTATTGCGACCTATGGCACAGAGACAAACCAGTTCCCGCTGTCGTCGTACCGGGTGGTACAAGAGGATGGCGAGTGGAAATGGTGCGGTGAGTCAGAGTGATCAGGCGACGGATATTTTCGCGGGAAAACTTGCTGGCGCTCGGTTTGTGCCTGTTGATCATTTTGCTGATGATCGTCACAACCGATAGTGCGCCTCAGTGGATTTATCAAGGCTTCTAAACAGTGACGCTTGATCTTCGCGGCATCCTTCTGTTCATCGTTGGGGCGTTCCTCTACAGCCTGCTCCCGTCTAAGTGGCGGGGTTGGCTGATTTTGATCGTCAGCGTGATTGGCGTGTATGTTTTTCAGCCGTTCTTGCCGATCCGGTTCAGCGATTTTGTTCTGCCCACGCTCACGATTTTGCTGATGCTGGCGGGTTGGTGGTTCACGCGCCCAAAAGACGCGGCATTTACGCGGGAAGATCGGCTGGCGCTGGCGATCATCGGCGGGCTGATCGTCGGCTTGTCGCTTATGCGGTTTGTCGATACGAGCATTCGCATTACGCCATCACGCCCGCCTGACCCGCTGCTGGTGATCGCCGCGCTGGTGATCGCCGCTGTGATCATCGTTGGCGGACGGCGCTTGCTGCCGATCAATGCGCTGATCCTCGTGATCATTGGCTTGTTCGTCGCATGGAAAGCCGAACCGCTGGCGGCGGAAATTAGCCGCGTATGGCGACTTGGCACAGAGCAAGATGCATCCATCGCGTCAGCGTTTGATCTGAACTGGTTAGGGTTCTCGTACATCGCTTTTCGCTTGATCCATACGCTGCGAGATCGCCAATCGGGGATTTTGCCCGCGCTGAGTCTGCGCGAATATGCGGCGTATGTGCTGTTCTTTCCGGCGTTTGTGGCGGGACCGATTGATCGCGCTGAACGGTTCGTCAAGGATTTTCGCGCCTTGCCCGACATGCGCGGCTTAGATGCGACTCGTTTTGGTGATGGTTTAACGCGCATCGGCATGGGGTTGTTCAAGAAATTCGTCATCGCGGATAGTCTTGCGTTGGGGTTGTCGCTGAATCCGGTGATTGCCGATCAGATCACGAGTGCGCCCATGTTCGCGCTGTTCCTGTATGGCTATGCGCTGCGCCTGTTCTTCGATTTCAGCGGGTACAGCGATATTGCCATAGGCATCGGCATCCTTTTCGGGATCAACTTGCCGGAAAACTTCAATCGCCCGTACCTGAAAACCAACCTGACCGCCTTCTGGCAAAGCTGGCATATGACTCTCAGCGGGTGGGCGCGGGCATATGTGTTCTCGCCAATTTCTCGCGCCATGATCAAGCGCAAATGGAATCCCATTTTGAATGTGTTGATCGCGCAGTTGGCAACGATGATCGTGATCGGCTTATGGCACGGAATCGCGCTGAATTTTCTCGTGTGGGGCATATGGCATGGAGTCGGCTTGTTCGTGCATAAACAGTGGAGCGATAGAACGCGGGTGTGGTATCGCGGGCTTGAGGGCAGACGTAAACAGTTGTGGAGCGCGTTCGCGTGGTTGATCACGTTTCATTATATCGTGATCGGCTGGCTGTGGTTCGTGCTGCCACTGGATCAAACGGTGCGGATTTTGTTCGGGGGTGGGGCATGACGTGGCGCAAACTGATCCGTATCGTGATCAAGGCGGCGATCTTCTTTACGATTTGTAACCTCCTCTGGATTCCGGTGAGCGCGTTCGATTTGTGGGGGCGCGTTTCCATCTATAACACGGTTGTACCGGGGCGGGGGCGTTTGCCCTACGGTGAAAATCCCGCAGAGTCGTATAACCTCAGCTTGACGAGCATTCCCGCGATGTTAGCCTCTCACGAAATTAACCGCCCCAAAGCAGAGGATGAATTTCGTGTGGTCGTCATTGGTGATTCTTCAACGTGGGGTTGGCTGCTGGAACATGACCAGACGGTTGCGGCGCAGTTGGAAGCGTTAGGTTATATGAGTGAAGATGGTCGGCGGGTCGAAGTATACAACCTCGGCTATCCGGGCATGTCGCTTGTCAAAGACGTAATTATTTTATACGCAGCGACCCAACAGCATCAGGTTCATGCAGACGCAGTCATTTGGTTAGTAACTGCTCAATCCTTCCCTGAGAGTCAGCAGGTTGAGCTGCCTATTGTTCAAAACAATCACTGGTTGGCAAGTCGGGCAACATATGAATATGAGTCTTTTTGGCATGGAAATATTCCCGATCCGCCTTCACCGCGCATGTTTGACTCGCGTTTTGTGCAATCAACTTCCATATTGGATTCGACCCTCGTTGGAAGACGGCGTGAAATTGCCGATTGGATACGCTTGCAGGTTTATGGTTTCGCTTGGGTAGCCACTGACGTTGATCAGGCATTCTCTGATGAGATCACGCTCCGGCAGTCGGATTTTGAGGCAGATACATCATGGTTCAACTATGATCAATCCCAATCGTTGACTGATCTAGCATTTGACCCATTTGAGGATGCTGGTCGTTGGTCAAGTCGAATACCACTGCTCATTGTCAATGAGCCGATCTACATCAGCAGCGGTGAGAACAGCGACGTGCGTTATAACAGTTTCTATCCCCGTTGGGCATATGATCAATATCTTGAGTTACTCAGCAACGAGATGCAAGGTCGAAACTATCTCGATTTGTGGGATGCGATCCCGCCGGACGAGTTCACGGATACGCCTGTTCACCTCACGGTTGAAGGGACACGCATGTTAGCCGAGCGAATCGGCGCGGAGTTGGAATCAATTGGCGTGGTGAGGCGCTAGGATGCGAAGAATCAGTTTAAGTATTTTGATCGTGTTGATCATGAGCGTCAGTGTCGCAGCGCAGACGGATGTCGCAGCGATGGAAGATCGACTGATGTCTGTGCCGATTTTGTACAACATGGATACTGAACGACTCGCGGAGATTTTCGCGTTAGGGGAGTCGTTGGGCAATCGCGCTGATGTTTTCACGACCATTGGCGACAGCAACACGACCAACGGGGACTTTTTGCAACCAATTGGCTTGCATAGAGGCGATCAGTGTCAGTGGGGCGACTACGAGGATTTGCGCGACACGGTGGACTTCTTCTCCACATCACCCGATGGCGATGATGCGAATTCGTTCACGCATGAGAGCATCGCCGCGTTTCGTGGATTCACCAGTGCTGCTGTGCTTGATCCGTTCTGGGCGACGAATTCGCTGTGCGAAGGCGGCGAGTCGCCCTTGATGTGCGAATATCGCGTGGTGCGTCCAAGTGTCGCAGTGATGATGTTGGGCGGACGTGATGTGCTGGCGCTCACGACGGACGATTATCGCCAGTCGATCAGCGAAATCGTGGAAACGTCAATCGCGCAGGGGATCATCCCGATTCTGACAACATTCGTTGTCCTTGCAGATCGGGCGGACGTGTACCCGCTCTCGCTCGAAATGAACATGGTGCTGCTGGATATTGCTGAGGAGTACGAGGTTCCGCTGATCAATTTGTGGGCAGCAGCAAGCGAACTACCCGATCACGGCATTGGTCCCGATCACAGTCACCTGAAGGCGCGAGTAGGCGATTTTTGCAATTTTTCGGGCGTGGAAACAGAACTCGGCGGCACGCTGCGTAATTTGCTCACGTTACAGGCGTTGGATGCGGTACGGTCAAATGTGCTAGTGCGTTAAGGTCACTTTATGAAGTTTAAGATATTACAAGAAAACAACCATTTAGGGTCTTGACCGTAAGAGAGAGGTTTGATAAGATAACCATCCTCGCAGTAAGCGAGAAAGCACCTTAACAACAGAACTGTGAAGACGAAGACAAGAGCAAGGTCAACGACGGAGAGTTTGATCCTGGCTCAGGATGAACGCTGGCGGCGTGCTTAACACATGCAAGTCGAACGCTCGCAAGAGAGTGGCGCACGGGTGAGGAACACGTAGCTAACCTGCCTT
>JBBQRJ010000409.1:0-4763 GCA_038214955.1 Aggregatilineales bacterium
GGCGCATTATTCCCCGCTACCCGTGCGAGTTCTGCGTCAATTGCTACAATGAGCGCGTCGCGGTCAGTGATTGCTACTTGATCGTCGCCCGTCGGCACAACCCCGTTGATCGTGATCGTCGGTGTGCCAGAGAAGTTTTGCAAAGTGCTTGCTGCGTTGCGGGCATTCGTCAATACAAGATTGGTGTCACTGCTGGAAATACAGCCGTTACGAACATCAACACCAAGCGCGTTCGCCCCTGTTTGAATACGATTGTTCGTAAATGCCTGATTGACGTACAACCCCTGCCAATGGAACAGCGCATCTTGCATCTGCCAGAATTTACCTTGATCTGTCGCACACATGGATGCACGCGCCGCGCCTTCGCCATTCGTGATGCCGCCTGTCCCGTAAAGCGGGTAGAAGATCAGCGACATATTATTTGTGCGTACCCGTTCGACCAGCGCAGCTTGATACCCTTCATGAAATTCGCGGCAGTGCGGGCAGTCAAAACTAGAATACAGCCCCACACGCACAGGCGCGTTCGGGTTGCCTAACTGCGGGTAGCCGTCCTGAGTGGTCGTTTGCTGTAAACCCTCGTAACGTGCGACTGCCGTGTCAGGGATTGGCGCGTCGGCGGGGGTGTTCACGAGAAAGAATGTGACAATCGCCAGCACGACGACAACGGCAATCGAAATTGCGCCGACGGTCAAACGCCGCCGCTGACGTTCCTGTTCGCGTTCCTGCTTGCGTTCTGCCGCCCGCGAACCGCCGCCCGCACTGCTGCGACGATCATTATCACTGTCGTTACTCAAGGTGCGTGCAGCACCCGAACGCACACGCGATTTCGCGGTGAATGGGCGATCTGTTGCTGGCACAGATCGTTTTTGCTCTCCGGTTGATCTCGCGCCGCCGCTCGCTTTTGGCTGCTGCCCGGTTGACCTGTTTGTAGAGGGTTGCTGTCCGCTACCCTGCTTTGAATTTTTGTTCTTCGGATTATTTCCTTGCGTCATCTCAGCCTCAATCAACTACAAATTAGCGGCTTAAGTCTACAACGCCCGCTGTAAAAGGCAACCTGATCACCCTCCGAAGAATTGGGTTATCGTATGGATGACCCGAAAACGTACCGGAAAGAACCTCATGTACCGTTTAGAAGTGATTGCGACGACCTTAGCAGAAGCCCTAGGCGCCCAAGCGGGCGGCGCTCACAGCGTCGAAATTTGCGTTGATCTGGCAGTGGGTGGGCTGACACCGCCCATTGAAGTGGCACGCGCCATCCGTGACGCCCTGAGCATTGACACGCACATGATGATTCGCCCGCACGCCGTCAGCTTTTACTATTCGCCCCATGACATTGACATCATCCTCCAGCAAGCCGAGTCCGCCGCCCGCATTGGCGTCACCAGCGTCGTTTTCGGCGCATTGACTTCAAACAACGAGGTTGATCTAGAACTAGTGCAATCCGTCAAGGCGGCGGCAAACGGGATCAACCTTACGTTTCATCGCGCACTGGACGAGGCGATCAAGCCGACAACGGCGCTTGAATCGCTGAGGGGGACTGCCACGCGCATTTTATGTTCTGGCGGCGCACCGGACATCTGGCAGGGGCGCGATCAAATGGGCGCATGGGTGAAACAGTTGGGCGGCGCGTTTAGTTTTGTGTGCGCGGGCGGCGTGACTCTCGCCAATTTACCCGAACTCGTCCGAATCACACACGCGCAGGAATATCACGTCGGGAGCGCGGCACGAGAGAACGGCACGGTCAATCGAGCGAAGGTGCGGGCGCTGGTCGAAGCGTTGGATAGAAGCAGTCAATCGAGGGGATAACGAGGTTCAATCGAGTTTTCCTTACATTCACTAATCTTTTTCGCTACAATCGAATTCATAAGTTCACCTCAAGGAAATATTCTATGGCTCAACGACTGGACACATTTGGTTCACGCGGCACACTCGATACCGAGAGTGGTAATGCCGTTATGTATCGGCTGAACGAACTCACAAAGCGCGGGATTGGCAACGTCGATAAGCTGCCTTTCAGCATCAAGATTTTGCTTGAAAACGCGCTTCGCAATTTGGACAACTTCGAGGTTAGCGAAAAAGATGTCGTTGCGCTGGCAAACTGGAACGCCACCGCAACGCCCACTGTAGAAATCCCGTTCAAGCCGTCTCGTGTGGTACTGCAAGACTTCACAGGCGTCCCAACGGTGGTGGATTTGGCAGCACTTCGCAGCGCAATGGCGCGTGTAGGTGATAACCCGCGCAAGATCAACCCGATTGTACCCGTCGATCTCGTGATCGATCATTCCGTTCAGGTAGATCGCTTCGGCTCGTCCGACGCCATTTTGCTCAACGCGCAGTACGAATTTGAGCGCAACCGCGAACGCTATGAATTTTTGCATTGGGGGCAAAAAGCCTTCGACAATTTCAAGGTTGTGCCTCCGGCGACGGGGATCATTCATCAGGTCAACATTGAATATCTGGCAAAGGTCGTGCAACTGCGTCAAGACAACGGCGTGCTGACTGCCTTCCCCGATACGCTGGTGGGTACAGACAGCCACACCACGATGATCAATGCGTTGGGCGTCCTTGGTTGGGGTGTGGGCGGCATCGAAGCAGAAGCCGCGATGCTCGGTCAGCCGATCTATATGCTCATGCCGCAAGTCGTCGGATTCAAACTGTTGGGCTGCTTACCCGAAGGCGCAACCGCAACCGACCTTGTGCTGACCATCGTGCAAATTCTGCGTAAGCGCGGTGTGGTGGACAAGTTTGTCGAGTTCTTTGGACCCGGCTGCTCGATGCTCACCCTGCCTGACCGCGCTACGATTGCGAACATGGCGCCTGAATACGGCGCGACGATGGGTTTCTTCCCCATTGACGATGAAACGCTCGACTACATGCGCCGCACGGGTCGCCCCGAATCGCTGGTGCAAATGGTGGATCGTTACGCCAAAGAACAGGGCTTGTATCGCACATTCCACAACGAAGCCGAATACACCGATATGCTTGAACTCAACCTCGATGATGTGCTGCCAAGCATGGCAGGACCCAAGCGTCCACAGGATCGCGTGCTGCTCAAGGATATGAAGTCGTCATTCGAGAAGGCGCTCGTTACACCGATTGATCAACGCGGGTTCGCGCTGAGTGAAGCGGCGCTCGTACAAACCGCCCATATCGCGGATAACGGTCACAGCACCGATATTGGTCACGGCGTGGTCGTGATCGCCTCGATTACAAGCTGCACCAACACCAGCAACCCGATGGTCATGCTCACGGCGGGTTTGCTGGCAAAGAAGGCTGTTGAGAAGGGTTTGCACTCCAAGCCCTACGTCAAAACGAGCCTTGCGCCCGGTTCGCGTGTCGTAACCGACTACTACGACAAAGCGGGACTCACACCGTACCTGCAAGCGTTGGGTTTCCACACGGTTGGCTATGGCTGTACAACCTGCATCGGCAACAGTGGTCCCCTGCCGCAAAAAGTCGCAGATGCGGTTACGGAAGGCAATTTAGTCGCCGCCGCTGTGTTGAGCGGCAATCGCAACTTTGAAGGGCGCATTAACCCACTGGTCAAGGCAAATTATCTGGCGTCGCCGCCGCTGGTGGTGGCGTATGCGCTGGCGGGAACGGTTGATATTGACCTTTCTACCGACGCGCTTGGCGTGGGCAAAGACGGCGAACCCGTGTATCTGCGCGATATTTGGCCCACAAACGAAGAAGTGCTGACGATGATGGCAACGGTCATCACGCCAGAAATGTTCCTCAAACAGTACGGCAACGTCTACGATGGTAACGCGACGTGGAACGCCATTCCGAGCGAAAGCGGGGACGTGTTCGCATGGGATCAAACCAGCACCTACATTCAAGAACCGCCGTTCTTCTTGAACTTTGACCCGAATCCCTCGCCCGTGAAGGCAATCAAGGGCGCTCGTGTGCTGGCGCTGTTGGGCGACTCAATCACGACGGATCACATTTCGCCTGCAAGCGATATTCCGCTGAACACTCCGGCGGGACGCTACCTGCAAGATCGCGGGTTGGAAAAGGCAGATTTCAATGTGTACGGGGCGCGGCGCGGCAACCATGAAGTGATGATCCGCGGGACGTTCGCCAACATCCGTTTGCGTAATCAGCTTGTAGCGGGCAGCGAAGGCGGGATCACGATGTACCTGCCTACCGGCGAAGTCATGCCGATTTACGATGCCTCTGAAAAGTATCTCGCAGATGGTACGCCGCTCGTGGTGATCGCGGGGCTGGAATACGGCACGGGGTCAAGCCGTGACTGGGCGGCAAAAGGCACATCGCTCCTCGGCGTCAAAGCGGTGATCGCCCGCTCGTATGAACGCATTCATCGCAGCAATCTGGTGATGATGGGCGTGCTGCCCCTGCAATTCAAAGAGGGTGAAAGCGCGGAAACCATCGGTTTGAGCGGACGCGAAACGTTTGACATCGTTGGCATTGACGACGGCATTCTTCCGAAGGAAGAACTCACGGTGATCGCCAAGTCAGATGACGGCACGGTCAAGACATTCGACGCAATCGCCCGCATTGATACGCCTGTCGAAGTTGAGTATTATCGCAACGGTGGCATCTTGCAGACTGTGCTGCGGAAGTTTTTAGCGCAAAACTAACCTCACCCCTCAATCCCCTCTCCGGGCGGAGAAGGGAACTGAGCTATGGTTGTGCGTCTCACCTCACCCCCCAGCCCCCTCTCCGAAAAGCGAGAGGGGGAGCAAACGAATGCAAATTTGCGGTATATTTGTGTAGGGACGCCATACATGGCGTCCATTTTA
>JBBQRJ010000410.1:0-4756 GCA_038214955.1 Aggregatilineales bacterium
CTCCTGTTTGCGCCCTCCCCTGAATTCGGGGGAGGGAGGCGAGCGCAGCGAGCGGGGTGGGGGTCAATTTGACCCCCTGCGTAAGGTGAGTTATTAAACTATCAACAGCTTAAACGTAATCTAGCCCATAACAACATAAAGAAACCACATATCCTTAACGATTTGACGCTTTTAGGAAATCGCCCAATACCTGTTTAAACCCCTCCCAATCTTGATCATGGATGGCGTGACCCGTTTTGAACATCACGAGCTGACCTTTTGGCGTTTTATCGACAAAGTTCTGACCGTAGGCTTCCGGGTTGAGCCGATCTTGATCGCCAAGCATGAGCAGCACAGGCGCGGTGATGTTGGGCGCAAGGCTGAGGCTGACATCGCCGCCCGAATCGATCATGTGTTTGAGCGCCTGTACCCATTGCAGCACAATCGGGTTGGGGTCGGTGATGCCGTTAAGCTGTTTGGTTTCCTCGTCCATCCAATCGGCGGGGTAATTCGCCTGTACGACAGGACGAATGATCTCCCCAAAGTAGCCGATTGCCCCCCACACCGCCACTGACTTAAACCGTTCCGGCGCGAGTCCCGCTGCGACGAGCGCGGTTTCGCCGCCATCGGAAAAGCCGATGATGTGCGCCTGTTCGATGTTGAGCGCATCCATGAAGGCGATCACATCCCGCGCATCCCGGTGATAAAAATCAATCGGGTAGTCACGCGGTTTCGGCGTGGATTGCCCATAACCCCGCAGCGAAGGTCCATAGACATGATAGCCGTCCGCGCTCAATGTATCGATCAAGCGGGGCATGTCTGCCCGCGCCGTCCCAAAACGACCATGCAGCGCGATCAGCGGTTCGCCGCGCCCTTCATCCTCATAATGCAGACGTGCGCCTGTCGCAATCTCTACAAATGGCATTAGACTTCCTCTTTCTGAGTGGCGGGCATGATGTCCCGCAAAGACACGCCCATCACGATTAAACCGATCACGCCCCACGCCGCGTAACTGATCACGACGATGCCGTGAAACAAAAATCCCAACGTCGTTGAATCCACCCGAACCATCCCTACGGCTTCACCGGCAACCTGTACCGCGCCCTGAAAAGGACCCAACCCCGCCACCGTCACCGGAATAGCGATGCTGAACGCGACCAACGGAACGCCGAGTGCAGACGCTAACCACAGATCAAACCCGCTTAAAGATAAAGCACGCTCCACCGCGTAGAAGGTCGCTAACGAACATGCCCATGCCGCGATTGTCCAACCGATGGCATGAGCGGCGCTGCCCCAATGCGTGAGCGGTTTCAGCCCGGCGATCACTTCTTCGAGCCGCTGCACAAGGTTGATGCGCTTCAAAACGGGCAAACGGGCTTCGACCCACGCCAGCAGACGATGCGCGAAAGCGGGGTAGCGTGCCAGTACAATCAAGACGATAAAGGCGATCACCGCTGCTATGCCAAAAAGCGCCGCCGTTTGGACGACCAGCGGCTGCGCGTCGGGCAAGCGGCTCAACGCGAACGCCAGCAAAACGACAATCGTCACTACATCAATCAATCGTTCCACCACGACGCTGGTTGCCGCTGTCACGAGCGGCACGCCGGAGCGGGTCGCCAAAAAGAGCCGCGCCAGTTCACCAGCGCGTAGAGGAATTTGGTTGAGCATCATCATGACATTGAGGATGTGAAACGACTTCGCAAAACGAATTTTGTTATCGAGCAAACCGCACCAGCGAACCGCACGGGTCGCCTGTGCGCCCACCACACCGACGACGCTTAAGGCAATCCAGCCGAGATTCGCCCGTTGGATACCCGCCCAAACCTCGGTGAGTGGAACATCACGCAGCGCAAGCCAGAGGAAAAAGACGCTTACTATGATACTCACGCCAAAGATGATCCAACGACGCATCAGTTAGTCACCCGTCAGCCATGCAAGCGCGGCTTCTTCCGAGTCAAATATTTGACGCTCACGTCCATCTTTAGCCATGCCCTGTTCTATGAACATGGTGATATTTTTGGTGTTTTCGGTGGGGTCAACGAGTACAGCAAAGCGTCCTTCAAGGTCTTTGAATTTTTCCCCAAGCTGGCGAGATCGCTGCATTGCACCGGCGCTCAAGAGATTATCGGGGTCACGGATGTCCATCAAGATCAGCACACGCCGTTTCTCTTTACTCCATGTCTCGTACTTGAGCATCATTTCGGTGTACCATTCATCAGCCGTCGTGCCACCCAGACTGTGAAAACGGTAAGCGAGGACTCGCCCATTAGCAAGCCATTCCGTATCATAACCATTTTGCGGTGTCATGGATTATCCTTTTTGAGATACAAAACGTTATTCTGCTTTATTGTAACCGGAAATTTATGACCTGCGTAAGGAATTCAACAACGTTAACATTCAATATCACGGGAGAGTTTATGCTTCGTCACTTGATTTTGCTCTGCGGTTTGCTGATTGCTGCGTGTTCACCTGCGCCAACGCCGACACCTTTCCCACCGACGCCCACAGGCACGACGGCGGCTGTTGAGGGCGGATTGTTCGAGTCGTTGATCGATGATGCGGGGATGCTGGATGAACGCCCCGCGTGGCATGACATTAATCTCACGGATGTTCGCACGGGCGCATCGTTCACGCTGGCAAATTATGCGGGGAGGACACTCTATCTACAGCCGATGTCGGCAGGTTGCGCCGAATGTTTCGTGCTGCAAACGCAGGTTCAAGAGGCGAGAAATCGGCTCAACCCGGATCAGTACATTTTCATTTCGGTGAGCGTTGACCCCGCGACTACGCTGGTCGATTTTGCCAACGAGCGCGGCTTCGACTGGATTTTCATCAGCGCCGGGTCCGACTTTTACGCGGGACTCGTAGAAACCTTTGGCGCATCTGTCACGGACTTAAGCGGAGCGCCGCATTTCGTGATCAGCCCAACCGGGGCAGTTTCCAATCTTTCAACGGGGCAGCACACCGCCGATCAATTGATCGGGGAACTGACTGCCGCCAGCGGAGCGTAAAACCATAGTTAAAAGTCAAAAGTTGAAAGTTGAAAGTGAGAAATTGGCTTTACTTTTAACTTTCGACTTTTAACTCACCTTAGGCAGATCGTTATTTCTGACCCCACACCCGACCCCTCCCCGAATTCGAAGAGGGGAGCAAGCACACTCCTGTTTGCGCCCTCCCCTGAATTCGGGGGAGGGAGGCGAGCGCAGCGAGCGGGGTGGGGGTCAAACGGACACCCTGCGTAAGGTGACTTTTAACTTTCAACTGCTTTAAGGAGAAAACATGCGTTACTTTGTCACAGGGGCAACGGGATTCATTGGCGGGCATTTAGCACGGGAACTGGTCAAGCGCGGGCATCAGGTGAGCGCCATCGTGCGGACACCCGACAAAGCGAATGATCTACGGGCGCTCGGCATCGAAATACATAAGGGCGACATCACGGATCGCGCCAGCTTGGTCGAACCGATGCGCGGCGCAGATGGTGTGTTTCATGTCGCGGCATGGTACAAGGTCGGCGCAAAAGATAAACACGTCGCAGAGGAAATCAACGTGGAAGGCACGCGCAACGTCCTTGAAGTCATGCGCGATCTCAAAATTCCCAAGGGCGTGTACACCAGCACACTTGCTGTCTACTCGGATACGCATGGGGAAGCCGTCAACGAAAGCTATTTTTACGAGGGCGAACACCTCAGCGAGTATGACCGGACCAAATGGCTGGCGCATTATCGCGTTGCCATGCCGATGATGCGTGACGGCTTGCCGCTGGTGATCGTCCTGCCGGGGGTAGTCTACGGCAAAGATGATCCAAGCGGGCTAGGAAACGCGATGCGTAGTTATTTGCAAGGCAAACTGCCTATGCTGCCGCAAAAAACAGCCTTTGCGTGGGCGCACGTCGATGATGTGGTACAGGGTCACATTCTGGCGATGGAACGCGGCACGATAGGCGAGTCGTATATCATTGCGGGGGAAGTCAAAACCTATATCGAGGCGATGAAACTGGCGGAAAAGATCAGCGGTGTGCCGTTGACGAGACTCAGCGCACCGCCCGCCCTGTTCCTATTGATGTCGAAACTCGCCAAGCCGTTCGATGAATGGCTGCCCGACGGCTACTCGTCCGAAGGTCTGCGCGTGGTCGCGGGTGTGACGTACATCGGCTCGAATGAGAAGGCGAAACAGCGATTAGGGTACAACCCCCGTTCGCTCGAAGGCGGCTTGCGCGAGGTGTTGCCCTACGAGATGGACAAGCTAGGGATCAAGAGATAGGACTGAGGTGAAAGGACTGAGAAACCATCTGAATATTCCAAAACACTCTCGTAGGGACGCGCAACGGCGCGTCCGAAACGGCGGACACCCCGTTGGGCGTCCCATATGCACCAAGTTAAGCGTCAACAAAGGAGTCCTCCAAGGCATACCAAAGTTGAAAAGTGAGCGGGACTTTACGGCGTTTGGATAGACGTGGGGCAAGTTGAAAGTCGCAAGCAAGCCAATCAAAGAAGTCAAACCAACGAGAAAGCGCATAAAAAGCCCGCACAGCTTGGGGAATATGAGTACGCAAAATGCGAAGGGCATCTAACGTGCCCAAACGGTCGTGTTGCCAGCCTGCGACCAATAGCATCCAATGGGCGAGGATCATGCCAATCAGTTTGGCATAGCCTTCGCATTGTTGGCGAAGCGGGTGATGCGCGTGAGAGGTGAGGACTTGCCCATGAGACTTCCACAATTTGAAGAGGTTCTCAATCTGCCAGCGGGTACGCCCCAAAATATGCGCCTGCTCAAAGGA
>JBBQRJ010000411.1:0-4749 GCA_038214955.1 Aggregatilineales bacterium
CAGCATTCGCCGCGCTGATCGCCGCGAGGTTGGCGGGTAAGGTGATCTCTGTCGTGATGATACAGCCAGAGAATGCCGTTTCGCCCGCTTGATCGGGGCAAACGTCAAACTGATCGACTACGCCGTCACCGTCAGTGTCAGCACAACCGCCTGTTTCCATCACGCCCACTTCGCCCAGACAGCCATCGTACAGATCAGGCACGCCGTCCGCGTCCTCATCCGGCGGGTTGACCCCTTCGGGACAGCCCAAATTGACCGAAATCCCCGCTTGCATGGGACACGCATCGGCAAAATCGGTGATCATGTCGCCGTCTGCATCAGGTGGGCAGCCATTTGCCCCCTCGCCATATTCACGCGGGCAAGCATCTTGCGCGTCGGGCAGTCCATCCGAGTCAAAATCGGGGATCACGCCTTCAACACAACCGCTGTTCGTGGTCAAACCGGGTTCGTTGGGGCAGCTATCCACCGGATCAGCAACCCTATCTTGATCAAAATCGGGGAAGGTTTCGGCGGTACAGCCGTTGAGTTCTACTGTGCCGGGTTCGGAGAAACAGTAATCTTCATTGTCGGGAACGCCGTCCCCGTCATAGTCACCCTCTTGCGCGGTCACAGCCGACAGGGTGAGCATCAGTATCATCAGGAGACAGCTTATCACGCGAGTCAAACGCATAAAATCACTCCCTAGTCTGAATAACTCACCTTACGCAGATCGTTATTTCTGACCCCACCCCCGACCCCTCCCCGAATTCGAGGAGGGGAGCAAGCACACCCCTGTTTGCGCCCTCCCCTGAATTCGGGGGAGGGAGGCGAGCGCAGCGAGCGGGGTAGGGGGTCAAACTGACACCCTGCGTAAGGTGAGTTATCAATCTGAGATTAGCCGACTCTTACTTTTAACTTTTAACTTCGTGTATCCAGTAATTATACCGCATCCCGCTAGGCGTTATCCACCGGGACGATTGCGCGGAACACGCGGCGGGCGGTTAGCGTCACGCATGGGCGGCGGTTCTTGATTAGGGATCGTTGGCTCGTCTGGCGGCGCAATAGGGGTATAGGGTCGCTGCTGCGACTGATTGGGCTGTGTGAGCGATTGTTCGCGTCCGTCCTGCCCTGTCACCTGCTGGAATACGGCAAAATAATCGAGCATTTGCTGGCGCTGTTGGTCAGATGAGGCTTGCGCTTGTGCTGCCTTGATTGCAGAGAGCCGCTGCGAAATTTCGGCTTGAATCTCCTGCGGGTCGTACACATGGTCGAACATCTTAGAGTTCGACTCCGCGCCGATCAGCGAAATGTAAACGTTACCCCGATTCAAAAGCGTGTTCACAATGCCGCTGATGTCTGAACGCACGTTATCCACCTGCGTAAGGCGAATCTTATCCACTTGATTTTGCAGAAACAGCGGACGCTTGCGAATCAACGTAATGGCTTCTTGCCCCAACACAAACGTATCGTTGCGCCAGTCCCAATCGCCTAAGTAAAACCACACGACGCCGATCAGCATCACCGCCACACCAAGACCGATCCCTAGTGCGCCAGAAAGGACGAACGAGGGTAGGAAACTCATGATCAGCAGCACGACTCCGCCGAGAATCACCAATGTGGGCAGAAAAATATGGGCAATCCACACGGAGGCATGTTTCCGGTAGACAATATCACCGTTCACGGCGATGAATTTTGTGCGTATAAAGCCGGGTCCCATCGTGGATGAGCCGTCGCTTTTGGGCGCGGCGGGAGTCGGGGATGCGGCTTGCGTTTGTGCGGGCTGTTTGCCAAGCGCCCGCTCGATGTCTGCGCGGATTAAGTCTTTGCGCCGCTCCACATTCTGCTGTTGAAACTGGTTGCGCTGTGCGAAGATTATACGCTGCACATCCATAGGGTGAGGGATAAAGTCGAGCAGAAGATTGGCGTTTTCGCCCGACGTTTTGATCGCCACATTGCCGTAATTCAACAGGCGTGCAAACGGGTCTGCGGGGGGGATTTCAGCACCGATCTCCAGAATGCGGTCAAGCGGTATTTCGTTGATCGTGTTCTCGAAAGTGAACACCGTGTTCCAGATGCGGACGACACGCTGATCGGACACCATCACGGAGTCGTCTTGCCATTCATAGTAAAAATAGGCGACGATAATGCCCGGCACGATCACGCCCAAGCCAAGCGCGACCAGCGCCAGAATACCATTGCTCGCCATGAAAGACAGTGCCGCGCCGAAAAACACGATCCCGATCAACGCGGGAATCCACAACCAGCGCCCGAACGCCCACCAATGACGGCGGTAGACATGCAGCACACTTTCGTTATCGCGCTGCCCTTTGAACAACTCGCGCGGCATTTCCCGTTGATCAGGGGAGGTTGCCACACGCAAATTGGAGCGTAATTCGGGCATCTGGGACAGCAGTTGAACGAATCGCCCACGCGGAATCAAGAGGATGACAGCGGGTTCGACCACGCGCAAACTCGCGCTCTCGCGGGTGGTCGAATACAGCGCCGTTTCGTTGATGTACTGACCTGCTTCCACCGCGCCGACGGGTTCTTCAATCCCATTGGCATTGAGTCGCGTCAGCACACCGCGCCCCGCGATGAACATCATCAAACCGCGTGTAGGCTGGTTTTGCTGAAACGCCAACTGTCCCGGCTGAAGCTGTATCACTTCCCCGATCCGAGCCAGCGCCTCAAGCTGTTCAGGCGATAGGCGCTCAAACAGCGGCAAATTACGGATGTGTCGTTGGATAAACGGGTCAGACGCCATAAGAAATGACTCGCATGATACGGATTTTTTGTATTGTAGCAGAAAACCACCCCACCCCCGACCCCTCCCCGAATTCAAGGAGGGGAGAAAACAAAAGCATTGTTTCCATAGGAATGGGGATTGAGGTGAGGTTAAATTAGGATCGCCCCGTCACGATCATCACATAGCGCATAAGGTCAGACAGCAAGGTTTCACGTTCACCAGCGTCTAACAGGCTCAACACGGTACGAAGCTGCTCCATCAAGTCAGTTTGCACGGCGATAAACCGTTCGCGCCCCGCGTCAGTCAGCGAGACGTAGACCGAACGGCGATCCTCAACGTTGATTTCGCGCAGAACAAGCGGCGGATCGAACAATTCTAACCGCTTGACCAAGCCCGTCATCGTGGGGTTGGTCAAGCCGTGCAGTTTGGCGATTCGTCCGATGGTGATTTTGCCGCCTTCCTCAATGAGGGTTTTGAGGACGTAAAATTGCGGCGTCGTCAAGCCGTGCTGCGCCAGTTGTTCCGACACGCGCTTTTCACCATCCAGCACGATCTGAAACAACAGCGCCCAAAACTGCATCAAATCGCGCTCGAACTGCTGATCTATCATCCGCGCAAGGCATCCCACACGTCGAGTTTGCCCTTCACACGGCGGATTACTTCGCTCGTGTATTCGTCGGTGTGTGCCTGACCCCCTAAGTCTGGCGTTTTCATGCCATCATTGATCGTTTCCATGGACGCTTCATAAATGGCACGGCTGGCACGAGCGGCGGCGTCGGTCTTGATGTAACGCAGCAGTGCCGCCCCCGCCAGAATCATCGCCAACGGGTTAGCGATATTCTTGCCTTGCAGCGACGGGGCTGTGCCGTGCGGCGCTTCGGTGAGGACGGTCTTGATTTCAAACTCGTCATCCATCGACAAAATCACCGACTCCGCGCCTGCAATGCTGCCGAACATCTTCAATACTAGATCGCTGAGGCTGTCACCATCACGGTTGAGCGCGGGGATCACCAGCGGTTCGCCCGTCGTTTCGAGCAGCAGCGCATAGGTCGCATCGATCAACTGCGGGTCATACGCCACATCGGGGTAACGAGCGGCGGCGGCGTCCATTTCTTCTTTGAAAATCCCCTCGTAAACCGGACTCACGGTGTACTTGGGACCGCCAAAGACTTTCGCGCCGACTCGACGGGCATAACGGAAAGTGAATTCAGTCACTTGACGGCAGACGCGGCGCGACAGCTTGCGTGTGCTGTACGAGACTTCATCTAAGCCCGACCCTTCGCGCCATTCCTTCGCGCCATAGGCATCTTCAACCGCCATACGCACCACCGAAATCGGCGCGTAGACGCCCGCGATGGGGCGTACAGAAGGAATACGCCGCCCCGTGCGTAAAATCACCTGCCCATTGATCATTTCGCGCAGCAAGGCGTTCGGGCTGCCGACATCATCCGTATTGCCGGGGGTGATGGTCGCCGCTTTGATGCCTAGCCCGTTCTGTGTGACGGCGGCGGCAGCTTCGCGGACAACCTCGTTCTTGGTAGCACGACGATGTTCAAGCGAGAGGTCAAAAAACTGCAAGTCTACCTCCACCCGCGTTACCGCAGGATCAAGGACGCGCAGCGATTCGTCAAGCAGTTCTTGCCCCGTTTGATCACCCTTGAGAATGGCAATGGTCGGTTTTGTCACGTTTATTTCCTTCATTGGTAGCAGTGTGCGCTCATTTTAGAGCAGAACGGTATGATTGAGTAGATTGTGAACCCTGTTTTGCGCTATCATAGCGGGAAATCTCAAAGTACGGTAAAGGAATTTCCGGTGAGAAAAATAGCCCTACTCTCAACATGCCTCCTCATGCTGATCGCTGTGATCAGCGTTGGGGTGTTTCCAAGTGCCGCGCAAACGACCACGCCCACTCCTGCTGCAACGACAGCGGGCAGCACTGTCGAGGCGTTGGTCGTGCTGTGTGCTGATGCCGCCGTCGTGAATTTTAGCGGCACGATGCTGGCAGGCTACGACATCTTCTATCA
>JBBQRJ010000412.1:0-4729 GCA_038214955.1 Aggregatilineales bacterium
TTGCCGCGCTGTTCGTCCCTGTTACATTAATTGCCGTCGGGTCACTGTTGCCAATATCACCGGGGTTGATGTTGATCTGGAAAATGCCTTCACTGTAGGCGCTGGCATAGCGATCACCGCTGAGGTTGAGATAGAACTCGAGCGAATCTTCGTTCCAGAAATCAGTCGCGTGCTGCCCTGTGATGATATTGGAATCCTCTGTCCAGAGGGTGATGTAGACGTTTTCTGTGTCTGCCGCAACGCTGAAATCGAACGAGGCATTCTGCGTGGGATCAGGTGAGATCGCATTGCCGCGATCTACAGTGATTGCGGGGACAGTCGCCCAATCGTCAAGGGTGCCATCGAGCGTAATTTCAACCGGGAAGGGGATGTAGACTACTTTCCCGACAATTTCAGGAGGGGCTAGGGGTTCTTGTGCCGTGATTGGGATTACACCGATGCTCAATAATAAGAGAGCGAACAACAAAACAAGTCGCTTCATAACGTGCCTCCAAAATAAATTAAATGGAATTGATTGAATACCCGAAAACCATATGGTAGGGACGCCCAACGGGGCGTCCGTGTCGTATTTTATGTAACGGACGCGATGTATCGCGTCCCTACAACGGGTTATGAAACCGATTAACTCAATAGGACCACCACGTCACACGACTCGCGGTCAGTGACCAACGGCAGCACATTCCCTTCGATAGGGACGCCATCTATGCTGATCGTGACGTTGTTACCCGCGCCTTCGCGTTTAACATTGATCTTGTACGTGACACCGCGATATTTGCGACTGGCGCTAAATTCTTGCCACGCGGTTGGCACGACAGGTGCAATTTGCAAGCCGTGAAACGTAGGTCGGATGCCCAGAATCCACTGTGTGATCGCGGCGTAGTTCCATGCTGCCGTTCCGGTCAGCCACGAATTCTTAGCTTCACCGTGAGTCGGCGCGTCTTTCCCGGCGATCATCTGTGCGTACACATACGGTTCGCAGCGGTGTAATTCGCTGATGTGTTCGCGCGCAGACGGGTTGATGCGCGTGTAATAGTCGTGAGCGCGATCCCCCGAACCGAGAATCGCCTCCCCGATCATGATCCACGGGTTGGTATGGCAGAAGATGCCCGCATTCTCTTTGTACCCCGGCGGGTATGACGAAATCTCACCGAGTTCAAGGTGATAGGTCGAATAGGCGGGCTGCTGTAAGACGATTCCATGCGGAGTCGCCAGATGTTCGCGCACAGACGCCATCGCTTGAGCGGCGCGTCCATCCTCAATGCCCATACCAGCCATGATGCAAATCCCCTGCGGTTCAATAAAGATTTGCCCTTCGGGACATTCGGCTGACCCTACTTTTTCGCCAAAGTGGTTGTAGGCACGCAAGAACCATTCGCCATCCCAACCCTGTTCTTTGACGACAGCATCCATTTTGACTGCCGAGTCGCGGTAACGCTGCGCTTCATCACCGTGACCGAGCGTGTCTTCAATATCCGCCATTTCTTTGGCGGCGATCCCGAACAAACCGGCAATGAAAACCGACTCTGCAACAGCGCCGTCTTTGTTGGTGGTTGTCTGGAAGGATTCGCCCGGTTCGTCTGAGAAGGTGTTGAGATTCAGGCAGTCGTTCCAGTCCGCACGTCCGATCAGGGGGAGTCCGTGCGGACCCAAGCGATCTAGCGTGTATTGGACGCTGCGGCGCAAGTGTTCATACAAGGGCTGATCTGACCCCGGCTGATTGTCGAACGGCACAGGCACATCGAGGATCGCCCAATCGCCGCTTTCCTTGATGTACGCCGCCACGCCCAGCACCAGCCACAGCGGATCATCATTGAAGTTGCCGCCGACAGCGTTATTGCCGCGCTTGGTCAGGGGTTGATATTGGTGATACGCGCCGCCTGTCTCTAGCTGAGTCGCGGCAATGTCTAGGATGCGTTCTCTCGCCCGTGACGGAATCATATGGACGAAACCGAGCAAGTCTTGATTCGAGTCGCGGAAACCCATGCCGCGCCCAATCCCCGATTCATAGCCGGACGCCGAACGCGACATATTGAACGTCACCATACATTGATAGGCGTTCCAGATGTTGACCATGCGGTTGGTGTGTTCGTCGGGCGTTTCAACCTGTAAAATACCGAGCAAACTATCCCAATATTCACGCAGAGTCTCAAATGCGCTGTTGATGTTGTCACTGTCGAGGTAGTATGCGATGGTCGGTTTGACCGTCTGCTTATTGATCACGCCGGGGGCTTCCCATTTAGCGTCGCGGGCGTTCTCGTGATAACCGAGGATGAAATTGATTTCGCGGGTTTCACCGGGCGCGAGTTTCAGCTTGACGTGATGCGAACCGACGGGCGCCCATCCGTGAGCGATTGAGTTTTTAGACTCGCCGCGCTGCACGACCATCGGATTATCGAAGCCGCGATACGCTCCCAGAAATTCATCGCGGGAGGTATCAAACCCTGCCAGCGGCTCGGAACACGCGAAATAGGCATAGTGATCGCGGCGTTCACGGTATTCGGTTTTGTGATAGATGACCCCATCCTCAACTTCGACTTCACCAATGCTGAAATTCCGCTGAAAGTTGGTCATGTCGTCGTTGGCGTCCCATAGGCAGAACTCCACAAACGAGAACAGCGACAAATCGGCGGGGACAACACGATGATTTGTGACTTTCACCTGCCAAATTTCAAGGTTTGCGCCTTGTGGGACGAAATAGCGTACTTGTGCCGTAACATCCTGATAGGTCGATTGGATCGTTGTATAGCCTGTGCCGTGACGACAGGTGTAATCATCCAATTCGGTGAGGGTGGGTTGCCATGTAGGAGACCAATACGATCCGTTGGTGTTGTCGCGTAGGTACAGGTAACGCCCACCAATATCACGCGGGGCGTTGTTATAACGATAGCGTGTCAAACGACGCAAACGCGCATCTCGATAAAAAGAATAGCCGCCCGCCGTATTAGAAATGATACCGAAATAGGCTTCGTTACCGAGGTAATTTAACCAGGGTAGGGGGGTGTCGGGGCGAGTGATGACATATTCACGCTGCCGATCATCAAAATAGCCATAACGCATAATGTTAAAGTCCTTGATGGGGCTTACCAAGCAATATTGGGAACGTTCTCATACGTAAATATGACTCGGAATGTCCTGTATTGTCAACAATTTCGGCACGGCTTAAGCAGCATCTATTGTCCGATTTATGCAGATCGGATATAAGAGCGCAGTTAATTTCTGCGACTAGTTCTGAGGAAAAAACGCTGAAATGGGTAATAATGAACGCCAGAATCATTCTCGTGACCCTTTAATCCCATGGGTTTCAAACGTCTAAAGGTATCCATTGGCTGTAAAAGGTGTCGTGGCGTCATTCAATGCGTTTATGATCCAGCCTCGCCGTTGGATTCCGTTGAACGCTTTGATTCTACTGGCGCTGTTTGTGCGTTTGCCTTCAATGGCGGGAATTGCCCATGAGGGGGATTTGCGTCACTTCGCTCAGTGGATGCGTATCATCGATCAGCAGGGCGTGTTGCAGTTCTACGACCCAATCTATCGGATGAATATTCAAGACCGAATTTATCCGCCGCTGTCTATGCTCAGCTTTGATATACTGGTGCGTGCCTACGGCTTTTCACCTGACCCGCGCCTTGCGCTCGAAAACCCAAATTTCGTCATTTTGTTAAAAATCTTCCCCGTTGTGTGTGAAATAGCACTCATCGCGGCAGTTTATCTCTGGCTTATTGACCGTCCGAAGCTGCGCTGGTTGATCGCTGGTGCGTTGGCACTTGCTCCCGGTTTGATCGCTACGACTTCGTGGTGGGGGCAGTATGACGCGCCTTACACCTTATTTCTTGTTCTGGCATTGATGGCGCTCAACCGGAAACGCCCGATCCTCGCATGGATCATGTTTGGGCTGGCGGTATTGGTGAAACAACCCGCCGTCGTCCTTGCGCCGATTCTGCTGGTGGTAACTTTTCGCCGCTATGATTGGCGCAAAACGGTGCTTGGCATTGCCGCAAGCGTAGGCGTCTATGCGGCAGTAAGTTTGCCGTTTGCATTAAGCACGGGGATCGAGAATGCGCTCACGCCTTATTTAAGGGCGAGCGATGCATTTCCGTATCTGTCGAACAACGCCTATAACCTATGGTTTGCGCTGGCAAGTCTGCACAAAGGTGCGGTTATTCTATTCCGCGAACCCGCCTATCTGGATTCAATCGCCATGTTTGGCGGAATCCCCTATAAATGGATCGGGCTTCTGCTGTTTGGCTCATTTGCACTCCTTATCATGGCGGTGTGCTGGCGTCAAATGGGCGAACAACGAGAATTTGTGTGGGCATCGGCGTTGTTCTTCGGTTTTTTCATCCTGCCAACACAGGTACACGAACGCTATTTATACCCCGCCGTCGTCCTACTGCTGATCGCTGTCGCACAAGATGAGCGCGTGGCGTGGACGGCTCTACTTGCGGTCATCACCTATAGTTACAATATTTACGCAGTAACGCTTTCTGACTTATGGAATATTCCACTGATCACCCCCTACGGACTCGCGCTGCCAATTGCATTGATCAATGTGGTTATTTTCTTATTTCTCGTGTGCTGGACGGTTTTCGACGGAATGAGGCAGCAGGCAGTTCGCCCGCTTTCGCCCGTTTCCGCTGCGTCCTCTTAAACGATTTAAGGAATTTAACCGATGATTGCGAGTCAAAGACAGGATTGGTCGCGTGTTTTGCTGCGAACTTCCCTCGAACAG
>JBBQRJ010000413.1:0-4729 GCA_038214955.1 Aggregatilineales bacterium
ATGAAACAACGTCTTTCTCTTTTGATCGCTTGCTTATGTAGGGTGACTGCGGAGCGTCACTTGCATTCTTTGAGGATGTTTTCAATGCAAAAAAACCTACACATCGTGATCGTGTTGTTGATCCTCGGCGGCAGCACATTGAGCGCCAATGCCCAGACTGCGACACCCGCTCCGCCGATTGCGCCCGCTTACCAACTGGTCTTTGAGTATCAGCTAGGACCCGATGTGCCGACGCTGCTCGAATTGTCGCTTGGCGCAGTCGATGACGACGCTATTCTGGAGCAAGTCGTCGCCTACTATGAGGCAAACGCGGAACGTCTCGCGCTGTTGTGGCGAGAAGACAATCCCGTGCGCTTGGCAGGCATTTTTGCCATGTACGTCACGCATATCAGTTTGCCCTACGGCGAAACCCCGTTCCCCAACACAATCACCGAATTTGTGACACAGGAACGCGCTCACTGTGGCACGTACCTTGTGCCACAAACGCGAATCGCGCTGGCGTTGGGGCTGACGATTCGCACCATCGAGTTTGTAGGCGAACATGCATGGCTCGAAATTTACGTGGATGATCGCTGGGAACTGTTTGATGCCACGACGAACACATGGCTTAGTCGCACGGGGGTAGAACTGTTAGAAGGCGCACAGCGCGAGTATCGCTATTTCTACACGCCCATGCTAGACATCAACCGTCCCGACGCCCGTCTGCATTTCGACGAGGGGTACAACATGCAGCGGCTTCGCCAGCGAATGCCGCTCATGGGCGTGAGCTATTTCCCGCCGGGAGAACGGATCGTGTCTCCTCCACTCGGTTCGCTGGCGGATCAACTGCCGCCTGTGTAGTTGCCTCACCCCAAGAACCTAACGGTTCTTTGTCCCTCTCCATTTGGAGAGGGGCAGTGAGCGTAGTGAAACGGGGTGAGGTTTGTATATACAGCGCCGCCCCCAGCCCGATCAACCACCAGTACACCCAGATAAAACGGTCTGCCAGAGTCACCGCATCGGCTAACCCGAAAATCGCATGGGCAATTACGCCGCCCGCCACTGCAACGGCTGCCGCCCGCTCACCGCGCCGCCATACCCGGATCAAGCACACGCCGAGCGCCACATGTAAGCCGATGTAGACGATCAATCCCGGTATGCCCATATCCAACGCCACATGCAGTAGTTCATTATGAGCGTGAGGCAGGACGTTTCTTTCGTAACCCGGAACGGGGTAAAGCGCCCGTACATCTCCCCCGCGAAATTTATTGATCCCGACGCCCGTCAGCGGGTAGTCGCGCACGGCACGCAAACCCGCGCTCCAAATATCCAACCGCGATGATGCGCTTTGCTCGTCTCGCTCATTCAATGCAACCCCGCTGCCGTCTGGTTGGGTATCCGCCGCTGAATCGAACACCCCTGTTACCAGACCGATTTCCAGAACGATTAACCCGATGATCGCCGCGCATACTGCCAGCTTCCACGTTCTGCGCGGGATCAACAGCGCCGCTTGACCGAGCATGACGATCAGCACGCCCGCAATCGCCATACGGCTTTGACCCAGCGCCACCGCGAGACTCAGCAGGGCAAACGCCACCGCATACACGATCAAGCGAACGCGGTGGGTACGCGCTTGCAATTCGTAGATCACCATTGCGAACGCGAACGGCAGCAGCCACGTCATCGCCCCGCCGATCTCGTTGACGTTGAAGCCGCCTTCCGCGCCCGGTAAGCCGTTCCATTTGGGCATGGATTGGGCAAGTGTGAACAGCACCGACGATTTAGGAATCCAGTGGGATGTGAGTAACGCGATTCCGCCTACCAGCACCGCGATCAACCCCGTTGCCAGCAGCAAACGATCTTTGTGCTGCGCGAGGTCAGCGAGGATTTGAAAGATGATGATTCCCATGATGATGCGCCCGCACATTTCCCATCCCCACGTAAACGGCGCAATGCGATAGTTCACGTTAGCGAGGACGAACAGCGCGATCAACGGGAGGTCAAGCGGCGTGCGAGTCCATAATCGCTTGTGGACGATCCAGCGTGCCGCCAGAACAGGCAAGTACAACAGCAGCGAATATACCCGCGTCTGAAAGGGAAGCACCCAACATATCCCGATCATCACCAGCAAGACGACAGGTTGTAGCACGAGTATCAAACGTGCAATTTGACGCAAATTCCACCCATGTTTCTGTAGGGACGCGATTTAGTGTCCGTAATTTAGGTTCTGTTTTCTCCCCCTCTCCTTTTTCGGAGAGGGGGTTGGGGGTGAGGTTGCTCTTGCGAGGAGCGGTTCGCTACCGCAAAACAATCTCGCGCCCTTCCGTCGAAGAGTCATAGATCGCTCGTACCAATTCCAGTGATCGCCGCGCCTCGCGTCCGTGTGTGCTTGGCAATCGCCCCTCACGAATCGAGTCGATCATCTCTATGATCTGCTCACGGTGACTGTAGCCGTACACCGATGGCGGATCAACCGCTTCGCGCATTAACATTTCGCGCTCGTGTTCAAGGCTGCCCTCGACTTTCCAGAACACTTTGCGGTTCAGCGCCGTCCCGCCCACCTTGACCGATCCGTGTTGACCGAACAACGCCACCGAGCCTTCTAAATTTTCGGGGTAGGTGAGTGTCGAGCCTTCGATGGTGCCTAAGCCGCCATTCACAAATTGCAGCGCCGCTACGCCCACATCTTCGGCTTCCATGTGATGCGCCAGCGTTGACGTATAAGCGTTGACTGTGCGAACATCGCCCATGAACCACAACAGCGCGTCGATATGGTGAATCGATTGATTCATCAATGCGCCGCCATCCATCGCCCATGTGCCGTGCCAACCGTCCTCATAATATTCCTGTGGGCGATACCAGCGCACGGTTGCATTTGCTAAATACAGCGACCCAAGCCGCCCCGAATCGACCAGCGCACGCAGTTCGCGCATGGGCGGGTTGAAGCGATTTTGCAGCACCACCGCCAGCGTGACGCCCTCGTGTTCGCAGGTGTCGATTAGCGCGTCGGCTTCATCCAGCGTCAGCGAAATGGGCTTTTCCATCAACACATGCTTGCCCGCCCGCGCCGCTTCTTGACCCATTTGCGAATGCAATCCCGAAGGCACGCATACCGACACCACATCCACATTCGGGTCGTCTAGCAATTGACGGTAATCGGTGTACGCCGTGACCCCATATTTGGCGGCGGCGGCGTTCGCCCGCCCCTCGATCACATCACACACCGCCGTCAGCCGTACATCATGCGTTTTCTGCAAATCCATCAAAGCCTGTGCATGACGACTTGAGATGCGTCCACAACCTACAATCGCAAAGTTCAAAGTTTTCATACGTCGATAACCTTCTTTAGTAGACTCAGATAAGCCTGTTTTACCCGTTCCGGTGATAAATGCTGCTCGGCGTAGCGCCGTCCTGCCTGTGATAACTTGAGTCGCAGCGCCCCGTCGTTTGCCAGCGACGCCAGCGCATTGACCATTGCTGGCAGGTCGCCAATCGGTACGATCACGCCCGCCCCGGCTTCGCGTAACAGCGACTCGCCTTCGCCGCGAATAGCCGCGACAACGGGCGTTCCCGTTGCCAGTCCCTCATACATTTTCGCGGGGAGCGTGCCGCCCGCCACCGAATGATCGCGCAAAGCGATCAGCGTGGCGTCGGCGCTTGCCCACGCCCCCGGCATTTGGTCATGCGACAGTACGCCCGATAGGATCACATTCGAGAGATTGCGCTCTCTCACCCCATTTTGCACGTACTCGAACTGGCTGCCCCCGCCGACAAAATGAAACAGCACATCCGGTAACTGCGCGGCGGCATTGAGCATCAAATCAAAATCATACGTCAGACTCATGTTGCCAACATGCACGACTACAAAGCGAGTCGGATCGAGTCCAAACCGCGTCCGTGCCGCCCGCCGCTCAGAGTCGCTGCACGGACGAAACGTCGCCAGATCAACCGCGTTTTGAATCCGCGTGACGTGATCGGGTTTTCCGTCTACCGCGATGATCCCCTCGACAACGCCGCCTGTCATCCCGACGATGTGCGCCGCATCTCGATACGCCCATTTTTCAACAGGTTTTGCCAGCTTGACCAGCAAGCTGTTCTCTGACAATGCGCCCGTCGCAACCGCCGATTCGGGCCATAGGTCAGACACGTTGAGCAGAATGTTCGCCCGTTTCACCCGCTTGAGCCATCCCCCCGCAAGGCACACAAACAGGGGATGTGATTCAACTATTATGGCGTCGGGTTGTGCCAGCGAAGTTCCGCGCAGGGCAGCCAGCAGCATAAAGCTGATCTGGTTAGCGAGGCGCTGGCGTGCGCTTTTCTTGGGGGATGCAAACACGCGCACACGAATCACGGTGATGCCGTCAAGCCATTCTGTATAAAACAGCTTGCCCTTGTAAGCGTCGGGAATGATGCCCGCCGGGTAATTCGGCACGCTGGTGATCACCGTCACCTGATGCCCGCTCATCGCAAAATCCCGCGCCAGCCGACTCAACCGCACCGCCGCCGCCCCGATCTCAGGCGGGTAATATTGTGTCAAAATCCAGAGTCGCACCACGCACCATGCTTGCAGAAGCCGATAACCTGTTCAACTTAACACAAATTGCGTCATAGGTCACAAAAGAGATCAACCAGATGTGTTTTTTTCTCTCTGTTCGGTTGAGGACAGTTTTAATAAGTCACCTTACGCAGATCGTTATTTCTGACCCCACCCCCGACCCCTCCCCGAATTCGAGGAGGGGAGCAGGCAGAC
>JBBQRJ010000414.1:0-4725 GCA_038214955.1 Aggregatilineales bacterium
GTCACCACCTTCCGACGCTGATTGACAAAATGGAGAAGTGGGAACCAGATGGTGTAGAAACGTTCGACCTCGCTTTCACTCAGGTGCATGTTTTTCTCCGATCAAAGGTCTGATTATAATGACCTGTAGAATTTTACCAAACGATCTGCGTAAGGTAAACTTACCAAGCGTGTGCCGTAGCTTGCGTTTTCGCTGCGTCTTGGTGACACTAGCGTAAAAATTCAGGAACCTACACCCCCATGAACCACATCACGACGATTGCACAGGCGCTCAATCTGCGCCCTGAACAGGTCAAGACTACGATTGAACTGCTGGACGCGGGCAACACGCTCCCGTTCATTGCCCGCTATCGCAAAGAGATGACGGGCGGCTTGGACGAAGACCAGATCCGCCGCCTTGAGGAGACCATTAATCAACTGCGGAGACTGGATGAACGCCGCCAAACCATCCTAGAATCAATTGAGGAGCAGGGGAAACTCACGCCCGAACTGAGCGCTCAGTTTGCCGCCGTGCAGTCGATAACTGCGCTTGAGGATTTATATTTGCCTTACCGCCCAAAGCGGCGGACGCGTGCCGCGATTGCCCGCGAGAAAGGGTTGACAGGATTAGCCGACTTGATCCTTCAGCAGGGACGGGTGCGCGACAGTGAAGATCAAATCGCTAGTCCCTACTTAAGCACCGACGTGCCAACGGCAGCCGATGCCTTTGCCGGGGCGCGGGATATTGTAGCAGAAACAATCAGCGATGATGCGCGTGTTCGGGGCGGAGTGCGCGAAAAAGCCTTGAAATGGGGGGTGCTGCACAGCCAGAAAATCAAGGACGCGGCAGACGAGAAAAACGTGTACGCAACCTACTACCAGTTTGAAGCGCGGACGAATCGGATTCAGCCGCATCAAGTGCTGGCGATCAATCGCGGAGAAAGCGAAAAAGTGCTGCAAATAAGCCTTGATCTGGTTGAGCGCGATTGGTTAGCGCCTATTCATGCCGTTTATCAGCCGGATAAACGTTCGCCGTTGGCGGGACAACTAGAATTGGCGATCAACGACGCGGCAAAACGACTGCTCCTGCCCGCTGTCGAGCGCGATGTACGCGCCACCTTGACCGAACAGGCAGAAACCCATGCGATTCAGGTGTTTGCGCTCAACCTGCGCGGTCTGCTCAACCAACCGCCGTTAGCGGGGCATGTCGTGATGGGACTCGACCCGGCATACCGGACGGGCTGCAAAGTCGCCATCATAGACCCAACCGGAAAAGTGCTGGCAACCGGGGCTGTTTTTCCATATGCGGCAGAGGGCAGTTGGCAGAAAGCGTCGCATACCCTGCTTGAGCTGATCACAAAGCATCACGTTACGCTGATCGCTGTTGGCAATGGGACGGCATCGCGCGAAACCGAAAAGCTGGCAGCCACATTGACCGCCGCTGATAGGCACTATGTGATAGTCAACGAAGCGGGCGCGAGTGTTTACAGCGCCAGCCCACTGGCACGCGCCGAACTGCCCGATTTAGATGTGACGCTGCGCGGCGCGGTGTCGATTGCCCGCCGCGTGATTGACCCACTGGCGGAACTGGTCAAGATCGATCCGAAGTCCATCGGGATCGGACTGTACCAGCATGATGTGAACCAGAAACAGCTTGCCGAAAAACTCGATGGCGTCGTGGAAACGATGGTCAACAACGTGGGCGTAGATGTAAATACTGCTTCGGTTGCCCTGCTCACACACGTTGCCGGCATTGGACCCAAACTGGCAGAACGCATCGTCGAATACCGTGACCGTGAAGGGGCTTTCAGCAGTCGCGCCGAGTTGAAAAATATCGCCGGGTTAGGACCAAAAGCCTTTGAACAGGCTGCGGGCTTTCTACGGGTGCGGGCGGGCGTAAATCCATTGGATGCCAGCGCGATTCACCCGGAAAGTTATACGATTGCAGCGGCGGTCTTAGCGCGTGCCGGATTAAATCTCAATACGCCGCCCGCCCAACGCGCCGATCCGCTGAATGTGTTACTTCAGAGCCAGCCCATAGAGCAGTTGGCGGCGGCATTGGGAACAGGCGTGCCAACGCTGACGGACATCTTCGAGCAGTTAATCCGCCCCGGACGTGACCCACGCGAAGACTTGCCCGCGCCGCTGTTACGCAGCGATGTGCTGACGATGGAGGCACTGCAAATCGGCATGATCCTGAACGGGACAGTGCGTAATGTGGTCGATTTTGGCACGTTCATTGATATAGGCGTGAAACAGGATGGGCTGCTGCATCGCACTCAAGTGCCACGCGGAAAAACGTTGAGCGTGGGCGATGTCATTGAAGTCGAAATTATGAGCATAGAGCTGGAGCGCGGGCGCATCGGGTTAGGCTGGGTGGAATAACTAGGATTAGAAGATATGCTGGAAGCGATCACACCGATCATGTAGAGTTCAAGTGCCATTAGATTTTTCCTCTAGCGATGTAGAAACGATTTATTCTACGGCGCACTCGCATAGAGAACCAATTTTCGGCGGCATGATAACGCGGTTGACCGCCCTACCTCATCGCGCCAATGACGGCACACTGACAATCACAGGGAGTCCGGCGGGTGTATTGAATACACCCTACCGGAAACTCCACGCTGAATTAGCCGTTCAACTACCCACTGTTGGCGCTTCTGCTGGTACGTCCGTTGGCAGTTCAGGCGTCGGTTCGATGTCGTCACCTTCAGGATCAAGTGTCGGGGCTTCAATCGGTGGTTCAATTACCGGGTTCGTCCCCGTGTCGCCTTGCGGATCAAGCACCGGGTCAATAGGGATGATATTGATCACGTCTGTGTCGTACACCGTCACCCGGAAGGGAATAGACACCACACCGTTGAAATTCGGGTCTGCGCTGGTGGTTGTGACCCTAATGTAGAAGTCTTCCATCCCTTCCACAAGACCATCGTTCAAAGCAGAGATAGAGACGATCACCGCCCTATCCCACGCGCCCAGATTGCCATTCGGGTCAGCCGTGATAGCCGTTGGGGAGAACACGAACGACAGCGCCGACATCGGTATAACACTTAGGCGCGTATCTGCCAGCGCAATCTCGTTCGCGTCCGAAACGGTGATGGTGATGGTCACGTCCGCACTCGGTTGGGCGTCGAGCATGAGCATGAACGAGCCGCATAGGACTGCGCCTTCCGCACACAACCCCGCGTTCATTTGCGCCGCCGCTAGATCGTTGACCATCGGGGGCGCGTTCGTCGGGCTGAGGGAAATCTGACCGGGGACGATCACAGCGGTGACATCGAACAGAGGACTCATGCCATAGACGGGAAGTTCTAGCGTAGTCATCGCGGCGACGTAAGTACGGCTGAACTGCGTCGCCGCCGTGCTTAAGTTCCCGGTTGGGTCTTGAGCGGCATTCGCCGGAATGTTGACCGTCACCAAACCATCGCCTATCGGGATGAGATCAAACGTGTAGCTGCGACCACTGCCCGTAAAGTTCTGCGCTGTGCCGTTACTGATGACCAGATCGGTGAAGTCGAAACCCGTAACAGGTTCGCTGAAAGTGACTGTCACCAAAATCAGGCTGATGTTGGTCGGGTTGGGCGCTGTGCTTGAAAGAGTCGGGCGCGGCAAGGAACGGTCAAAGATATACATTTCTCCCGTGAACGGCATACTGGTTGTCACACTGGGTGTGATACCCGTCACGTTGATCATTCGCAGCGTGAGTAAACCGCTCTTGCTGCCTGTGTTGGCGGTGACTGTCCACGTTGTGCCGCTCCCATTCACACTCGCAATCGACACGCCGGTGATGCCAGAAGCGGCAACGAGATCGAAATTCGCGCTCGTTACCCCGACTGCCGCACCGCTAAATGTGACTGTCCAACTCACCTGAGCGGCATTGGTCGGGCTGGCGTTCATCCGTGTGATGCTCATCAGCGTTATCGGGGTGGCTGGCGCGGTATAAGTGCGACTCAACTGCGTTGCCGCCCGGCTCAAGTTCCCGGATGGGTCTTGGGCGACATTCGCCGGGATGTTGATCGTCACCAAACCGCCACCTATCGGGATGAGATCAAACGTGTAGCTCCGACCACTGCCCGTAAAGTTCTGCGCTGTGCCGTTACTGATGACCAGATCGGCAGCGTCGAAGCCCGTGACAGGTTCGCTGAAAGTGACTGTCACCGGAATCGGGTTCATGGTGGTCGGGTTGGGCGCTGTGCTGGACAGGGTTGGGCGTGGAAGCGAACGATCAATCTGATACATCCCCCCCGCGAACGGGAGCGGAGTCGTCACGGTTGCCATGATGCCCGTCGCATTGATCATCCGTAAGGTGAGTAAACCGCTCCCGCTGCCCGTGTTGGCAGTGACCGTCCACGTTGTGCCGCTCCCGCTCACACTCGAAATCGACGCACCAGTAACGCCCGACGCGGCGACGAGGTCGAAATTCGCGCTCGTCACGCCGGAGATTGCGCCGCTAAATGTAACTGTCCAACTCACCTGAGCGGCATTCGTCGGACTAGCGTTTGCTCGTATAATGCTGTTCACCGTCACCGATGGCGGGGTGTAAGTGATGCTGAACTGCAATGCTGCGTTACTGAGGTTGCCCGCCGCGTCTTGAGCAGCGCCAGTCGCAATATCAACCGTGACTGCTCCGCTGGCTGCCGGGGCGAGATCGAATAGGTAGGTCGTGCCGCCCCCCGTAAAGTTGAGCGAAATGCCGTTGCCGATGATCAAATCCGTCGCATCGAAACCCGTGACCGATTCGCTGAAG
>JBBQRJ010000415.1:0-4714 GCA_038214955.1 Aggregatilineales bacterium
ACATTTGCCAGTTCGTTGGGAGTCAACTGCTGTGAGTTGACCTTGAAGTAACCCACATCGTAGATCGCGCCGAAAGCGTTGCTGAGTTGCGACACAATCAGCGATTTTACGGGGGGGCAGCAGGGAGTCGCCTCATTGTTCAACGCATCGGTCAGCGTTGCGGCGTGCGCCCGAACATCACGCTTTGAGGCTTGGCGGGCTGTTTCGTCTGGATACGCCAGCACATCGCAGATTCCCGCAATATCGCCCACGAGCGGCAGCGACCCATGCTGCAATATCCCACATTTGCGCCGCACCTGTGCGCTGCCGATGAGTTTCTTTCCCCCCACTGTGATTTCATAATGGGAAGGCGTCTCAAAACACACAGGTGTAAGCACCGCATCCCCGTTGATTCGGTCTGCTTGTGCTTGCAAACCCAATTCCCGCAGCCCGATCAACAATGCCTCGCTGATTCGGCGGTAGCTATCAACGATTCCGCCCGCCGCAATCGGATGATCGATGGGTAACGCGAGGCTGTACGTCAATTCACGGGTATGCAGTATCGCCCGTCCGCCCGTAGGACGCCGCACGAGGTCGTATCCCCGTTCGCGCAGCCGTTCGAGATCAACCTCACGCGCCCGTTGACCATACCCCAACGACAAACACGCGGGTTTCCACAGGTAGAAACGCAAAGTCGGCGGTGCTTCCCCCGCCGCAACCGCCGTGAGGATCGCGTCATCAATCGCCATATTTCGCGCCCCCTGCGTAGGGGGATCGTAGATTAACCGCCATTGATCCACTAGGGTTCACCCGTATACTAAAAACGTTTTGATAGAGATTCTAGCGATTGCCATGTCTGATTTATACTCTGAAACGCCACAGCATGACCTTGAACACACGCAGGTCAATTTAACCAGCGCCGCCGATATTCCCGTGCCGCCGCTACCCCCCCTGCTGCCGCGCAAGCATATGTCGATCAATTATGCGGTGAAGCCTGTCCCGCGTCGCAGTCGCACGCCCGTTTATGTGATCACGGCGTTCGCATTGACCGCCATACTCGGCATCATCAGTTTGGGCGCAGTCGTGTTCTTGAGCGCCGATCCGCCGCGCCTCACTCCCACGCCATTGAACCTCGCTGCGCTTTCCCTCCCACTCCCCACCGCCGTTGACGCCCGCGTATTCTACGACCCCGCCACGCTTGCCACGACACCTACCGCCTTGCCCGCTCAAGCCACTGATACAGCGGGTTACAACGCATGGGATGGCACATCCCGTTTGACCGTGCTTGTCATGGGGTTAGATCGCCGTCCCGGTTACACAGGCTTGGCATACCGAACCGACACCATGATGATCGTCAGCCTTGACCCCGAAACCGACACACTTGGCATTCTCAGCATCCCGCGTGACCTGTACGTCAATGTGCCGGGTTACAGCGCCTTACAGCGCATCAACACGCCGATGGTTTTGGGCGAATACGATCAACAAGGCAGCGGACCCGAACTCGCCATGCAAACCGTCCAGTACAATTTCGGCATTCGCATCCATGATTATATCATCGTGGATTTTGAAGCCGTAACCACGCTCGTTGATGCGATTGGCGGCATTGAGGTTGATGTGCCGAACGCCATTGCAGACTGGCAGTTCCCCGACATGAATGAGGGGTATGATCCGTTGGTGCTAAATGCAGGTTTGCAAACTATGGACGGTGAAACGGCGCTCAAGTATGCGCGTACCCGTCACGGTGACAGCGATTTCCAGCGGGCAGAACGTCAGCAGCAGGTGTTATTCGCCGTGCGCGATCAAGTGTTGAGCCGTGACGCCATCCCCGGTTTGATTCTGCAAGCGCCCTCGCTCTACGGCTCACTGAGTCAGGACATCGCCACTAATTTGACCCTAGACCAGATGATTCAGTTGGGCTTGTACTTGCGTGATATTCCGCTAGACAACATCCACACGGGCGTCATCGACATCAATTATGTGATGGGCTACACCACCGAAGAAGGGGCGCAAGTCCTCATCCCCAACCGCGCTCTGCTGGCAGACCTGTTCATTGATGTGTTTGGCGAAAGCTACGGGGAATAAACTGCGTTCGACTCCCCTCTCCTATTTTCGGAGAGGGGTTGGGGGTGAGGCTTATGACTCCCCTCTCCTATTTTCGGAGAGGGGTTGGGGGTGGGGTGTAAGGCTTAAAATAAAAACGGTTCACAGTAAATGTTTTTACCGTGAACCGTAAACTGTGAACCGTAAACTCAAAAAGACCCTGCTATGCCGTGTGTTGCGATGTTTTGAACCTGCTTTCGCAGGTGGGAGTCTTGCTAGTTTTGGGGTCTTGGCTACGCGAGCCTATCACCTTACTTCCAGAACTCGACCCCCCAGTATGGGGTGTTGGCTCAAAACCCGGCGCTACATCACGAACACAGCAGGTTAAGTCTGTTATACCAGCCGAAAAACCCGCTGTAAAGGGTTGATACTATTCTTTACAAAAGGTTGCAGAGAGCTTAATCTGTTGATCACATGTGGAAACTAGCATTTTACTGAACTACGATTCATTCTATAATCAACGTCACTTTACTGATACCCTTACCCTACCCCTCACAGAGGAATTTTTATGATGAACAACACCCTTTTGAAAGCCGCAATTGCAGAATTTTTAGGTGCGTTTACACTCGTTTTTGTCGGGGCAGCCGTCGTAGCCACAGGGAACGGTCTTGTCGCAGCAGCCCTCGCGCATGGGTTGATCCTTGTGGGGATCATCCTCAGTTACGGACGCATTTCCGGCGCTCACGTCAACCCCGCTGTGACGCTTGGATTGCTTGTGGGGCGACAAATCACAGTGGATCGAGCGATCTTCTACTGGGTCGCTCAGTTGATCGGCGGGATCGCGGCGGCGTTCGTGCTTCGCATCCTGCTCCCTGATGCGCTGCTTGGCGTGCTGGCAGACGGCACAACGTTTAATCTAGGGCAAACTATCGGTTCGCTCACCAGCGCCGATATCGTCCGCGCCTCTGCCTTTGAGTTTGTGATGACGTTCTTCCTCGTCACCGCCGTTTATCTGGCAGCAGTCTTTGGCAAGCTGAACAACCTTGAAGCCATCGCCATCGGTTTGACGCTGGCGGGCAGCATTCTCGCAGGGGGCGTATTCACGGGCGCATCGCTCAATCCCTCGCGCACGCTGGGACCCGCGTTAGTCGGCGGTGGTGACTTGAGCTATGTCATCCCCTACATTGTTGCCCAACTTCTGGCGGGCGCAGTCGCCGGATTTTTGCACATGGCACTGTTCCGCCCCGACGCCGAACCCGCAAAACCCTAACCCTCACTGAGGCTGCTTTGCTCCCCCTCTCCTCTTTTCGGGAGAGGGGGTTGGGGGGTGAGGCGGCTTTACTCCCCCTCCCCTCTTTTCGGGAGAGGGGGTCGGCGGTAAGGCGGCTTTACTCCCCCTCTCCTCTTTTCGGGAGAGGGGGTTGGGGGGTGAGGCTGCTTTACTCCCCCTCTCCTCTTTTCGGGAGAGGGGGTTGGGGGGTGAGGCTTATTTTTGGAGATGGGTGAGGCTGTTTACTTCTTCGGTTCGGGCATCACGATGCGAATGTGCAGTTCTTCCAATTGACGTTGTTCGGGTGCAGATGGGGCGTTCGCCATAATATCTGACCCTTGCTGCGTCTTGGGGAAGGCGATCACTTCACGGATGTTCTTTTCGCCCGCCAGCACCATCACGAGCCGATCCACGCCCGACGCGAGTCCCCCATGCGGCGGCGTGCCAAACTCGAACGCTTCCAGCATGTGACCGAACTGTTCTTTTGCCCGTTCCAATGTCAGCCCGATCAACGGGAAAATCTTCTCTTGAATGGCGCGGTCATGGATACGGATGCTCCCGCCCGCCACTTCAAAACCGTTACACACGAGGTCGTACTGCGAACCGCGTGCCTTGCCGGGGTCAGTATCCAACAGGTGCAAATCTTCGGGCAGCGGCATAGTGAACAAATGCTGAGACGGATCCCAGCGCTTTTCTTCTTCGCTCCAGTAGAACATGGGGAAGTCGATAATCCAACCAAACCCCAGCACGGCGGGGTCTACCAGACCGAGTTCTTGCGCCAGGTGACGACGCAGCACATCCACCACGCGGTAAACCGTGTCACGATCATCAGAGATGAACAACAGCAGGTCGCCCGCTTCGGCGGCAGTTTGCTCGAACAACGCGAGTTTCTGATCCACCGTGAAATACTTACCGATGGGACCCTTAACTTCGCCTTCTTCAGTCTCAGGCAGAGCCATCCACGCCAAACCCTTCGCCCCCGCAGACCGCGCCAGCGTTTCGAGTTCTTCCATCAATTTACGCAGCGCCATACCGCTCCGTATGCCCATTTTCGGCGCACGCAGCACCTTGATCGGCTTGCCAGCGGCGGCATTGTTCACGAAGATCGGGAACGCCGTTTTGCCCGCCAATTCGCTGATGTCTATCGCCGCAAGGTCGTAACGCAAATCGGGCTTGTCCGATCCGTATTTCTCCATCGCATCTTCATAGCGAATACGCGGGAACGGGGCGAACATCGGTTCTTTGCCCGCCACTTCGCGGACAATCGCGGTCATCAAACCCTCAATCAACGCCATGACATCATCACGCTGAACAAAGCTCATCTCTAGGTCAAGCTGTGTGAATTCTGGCTGACGATCACCGCGCAAATCTTCATCACGGAAGCAGCGGGCGATCTGGAAATAGCGTTCGTAGCCCGCCACCATA
>JBBQRJ010000416.1:0-4685 GCA_038214955.1 Aggregatilineales bacterium
GGATATTATTCATCAGCCCGGTTATACACAGTTTGTCGTGCATTTCGAGAAGCGATCTGAGGTGTTTCATCTGCCGCTGGTGGGGCGTTTCAATGTGATGAACGCGCTGGCGGCGATCACAGTGACGCGGGCGCTTAGAATGCAAATCGAGGTGATCAAGCATGGGTTGCTGCAAGTGACCGCGATTGCGGGGCGTATGGAATCAGTTGAGGCGGGACAGGAATTTATCGCGCTAGTCGATTTCGCCCATACGCCCAACGCGCTCGAAAAGGCGCTCACGGCGGCGCGAACCCTGATCGGTGAGCAGGGGCGTGTGATCTGCGTGTTCGGGTGTGCGGGGCTGCGTGACCGCGAGAAGCGGCGCATGATGCCGGAAATCGCCACCCAATTAGCGGATTTCAGTATTTTCACGGCGGAAGACCCGCGCACCGAGTCGCTTGACGAGATTTTGCAGACGATGGCAGAGGCGGCGACTCAAGCGGGCGGCGTGGAGGGGAAAACGTTTATCCGCAGCAGGGATCGCGGACAGGCGATTTACGAGGCGTGTCAAATGGCACGGGCGGGCGATGTGGTGATCGTGTGCGGCAAGGGTCACGAAAAAAGCATGGCGTTCGGAAATGTCGAGTATACATGGGATGATCGGGAAGCACTGCGGGCGGCGATTCGCGGTGAGGTGATCAAGACTTTGCCCACCGCCCATTAAGAAACGTTGGGCAAGCGTCAAGTGACAGTTGACAAAACCGTGATAAAATTCGCACGGTTGGAGGATCATTTATGGATGATTTGGGAATCGTAATCCTCAATTGGAATACCCGCGCTTTGCTGCAACGCTGTTTAGAGACCGTGTATGCCAGCGAAGGCGACATCACGTTTCGCGTAGTGGTCGTGGACAATGCATCGTCAGACGACAGCGCCGCCATGGTGCGCGAATACTTTCCCCAAGCCACGTTGATTCAAAGCCCAACGAATAATGGCTATTCTTACGGGAACAATCTCGGCTTACGCGAACTCGGTTTTGGCGGGCGGGCGAATATGTCAAAGGACGCGCCGCGTTACGCGCTTCTGTTGAACCCTGATACCGAAGTGCCAGCGGACGTTTTCGCGCATATGGTCGCATGGATGGATGGGCGGCGTGATGTGGGCGCAGCGGGTGTCAAGCTGGTGCTGCCCGATGGCACTCTGGACAAGGCGTGCCGTCGGTCTTTCCCCACCCCCATGATTTCAATCTACCATTTCAGCGGATTGGGAAAATTGTTCCCTGATAGTCCCCGCTTCGCACGTTATAATATGACTTATCTTAGCCCGGATGTAGAAACAGAAGTTGATTCGGTGGTTGGGGCGTACATGCAAGTCCGGCGCGAAGCGATTGACGCTGTAGGGCTGCTGGATGAAGTATTCTTCATGTACGGAGAGGATATTGATTGGGCGTTCCGCATCAAAAACGCAGGTTGGAAAATCGTGTATCATCCTCAAGTCGAGGTCAAGCACGTCAAACGAGCCGCCAGCAAGCAAAGCCAGCGAGCGCAGTACGAATTCTGGCGAGCGATGCTGATCTTTTACCGGAAACACTATCGAGCGACGACCCCACTTCTGCTGCACAGCTTGATCATGATGGGGCTTCTGGTGAAGGGCGGACGAGGGTTATGGACGGAGATGCGCCGACCCGCGTAGGCAACTATCCCGCGCCGCAAGTGCGGAGGTCGCAGCGTATCAAACGTATACTCGATGTCAGCTTAATCTTGCTGGATGCGTTCATGCTTGGTGCGGCATTCATTTTCGGCTATCTAGCGAGAATGACCCTGCCGTTCTTTCGCATTCCTGCCAACCCCCCTGTGTTTTCACAGTATGCGCTGACGATGTTATTGCATATCGTGACGATCATGATGCTGTTCTATTCGTCGCGCCTGTATCATCAGCGGCGGGCGATCAGCCGGATTGATCAGGGGCGCAATATCATCGGGACGATCATCGTCGGTGCGCTGCTGGTCAACAGCATTCACGATTTGCTGTTCCGCAGCCTGATTTACGACTTAGTGGAATACCCGCGCAGCATGTTGTTTTACGTGTGGGTATTCAGCGTGATTCTGGTGATCATCGGGCGCGAATTTCATCAATCGATCCGACTGCGTTTACGCATGATGGGGGCAGAACGGGCGAATTTGCTGATCGTGGGCATGGGCAAGATCGCCAAAGACATCGTGCGTAAAATTCAGAGCCGCCCCGAACTTGGCTATAACATTGTTGGGGTTGTGCCGCTGCGATCTAGGAATAAAGACAATGCGTTCGGCGTGCCTGTGCTGGGCGACATTCGTGATCTGCCTTATTTGATTGATACCTATGGCGTTGAACAGGTGATCATCGCTGTGCCGGACGCCGCACGCGAAGAACTGACTGACCTGATTGCGCTGTGTCGTCGTGGACAGGTGGATATTAAACTCTATCCTGATCTGTTCGCGTATATGGCGCGGGACATCAGCGTAGACGATCTGGGCGGGACTCCGCTCATCACCGTGCGAGACATCACGCTGCGCGGTTGGAAATTGAGCCTGAAACGGGCAATGGATGTGGTCGGCGCGGTCATCGGCTTGATCTTTCTGTCGCCGTTGATGCTGTTGACCGCCTTGCTCGTCCGGTTAGAGTCGCCGGGAGCAATTTTTTACACGCAAGAACGCACGGGTATGGACGAACGTCCTTTTCAGATGATCAAGTTTCGCACGATGAAGAACGACGCTGAACAATCGGGTCCCGGTTGGACTGTGGAAAATGATCCGCGTGTGACGCGACTTGGACGCTTCATGCGAAAGACCAGTTGGGACGAAATCCCCCAGTTGATCAATGTGCTGCTCGGTGACATGAGTCTCGTGGGTCCTCGCCCTGAACGTCCGGTGTATGTTCAGCAGTTTCGCCAGAGCATCCCGCGCTATATGGAACGTCACCGCGAAAAAGCGGGCATGACCGGATGGGCGCAGGTCAACGGCTTGCGCGGCGATACATCGATCACGGAGCGAACCGAGTTCGACCTGTGGTATGTCGAAAATTGGTCGGTGTGGCTGGACATCAAGATCATTATCCGCACACTCACGAGTATCGTCCTGCGGCACGACTCCAACGCTTATTAACATCCCCATAGGACGAAGTATGGACATCAAGACGCTGACCGAAGCGATGCACGTCTTTGTCGAGGCGAAGGGGTGGTATCAAGATGACTCCAAGCGTCCGCAGACGCCGCGCAATCTGGCGATCTCGCTGGTGCTGGAATCGAGCGAGGTATTGGAGTTGTTTCAATGGGGCGAAAAGCCAAGCGATCCTGATGAATTGGCGGGGGAACTTGCAGACGTGATGCTGTATTTGCTGCAAATCGCCAGCATCAGCGGGATTGATCTGGGGGACGCCGTGATGGAGAAGCTCAAGATCAACTATGGGCGCACATGGGATCAAGAGAAAGAAGAAAAGAAGTTAACCACAGAGAACACAGAGTAAAAAGAAGAAGAGAAAGACTCAGCGCAAAGGCGCGAAGGCGCAAGGACGCAAAGAGAAGGATTAAAAAGAAAGATTTTTTAAGGGTTATAAGGGTTCAGGGTAGACAAAATTGCAGGAAGGCGGTATGATCAGAAGGTTATCAGATTTACGATAGAGGAGATTGCATGGCGTCGCAAGCGTTAACATCCCCGCATGAAGATTTTTCCGAATGGTATAACGAGATCGTCTACCGCGCTGACCTCGCGGCTCCGTCGCCTGTGCGCGGCTGCATCATCATTAAGCCGTATGGGTATGAACTCTGGGAGGGCATCAAGGGGGCGCTGGACAGCCGCTTCAAGGCAACCGGTCATCAAAACGCCTATTTCCCCCTGCTGATCCCTAAGAGCTTTATGGAACGCGAAGCCGAACACGTCGAAGGGTTTAGCCCGGAACTCGCCATCGTGACTATCGGGGGTGGGAAAGAGCTTGAAGAACCGTATGTCATTCGTCCAACGTCAGAGACGATCATCGGGGACGCCTTCAAGAAGTGGATTCAATCCTATCGTGACCTGCCGCTGCTCATCAATCAGTGGGCGAACGTCGTGCGCTGGGAAATGCGTACCCGTCCTTTCCTGCGAACGATGGAATTTCTGTGGCAAGAAGGGCATACCGCGCACGCTACCGAAGCCGAAGCTGAAGCTGAAACGCTGCAAATGCTCGATGTGTACGCTGATGTCGCCATGAATGAAGCGGCGATCCCCGTGATCAAGGGGCAGAAAAGTAACAAAGAACGGTTCGCAGGGGCGCTGCGGACGTACTGCATCGAAGGCATGATGGGCGATAAGAAGGCGCTGCAAGCGGGAACGAGCCATAATCTCGGTCAGAACTTCGCCAAAGCCTTCGAGATTCAATTTTTGGATGAGAATAACCAGCGTCAAACGTGTTGGACGACTTCATGGGGCATGAGTACCCGTATGGTCGGCGCGGTGGTCATGGCGCACGGCGATGAAAAAGGCTTACGTTTGCCGCCGCGACTCGCGCCGTATCAAGTGGTGATCGTGCCGATTTTCAAGACGGATGACGAGAAATCGCTGGTGATGGAAACCGTGCAAAAGCTGAAACGCGAATTGACCGCGAACAGCATTCGCGTGCATGTCGATACGCGGGATTATCAACCGGGATTCAAGTTTAACGACTGGGAAATGCGCGGTGTTCCCGTGCGGCTT
>JBBQRJ010000417.1:0-4683 GCA_038214955.1 Aggregatilineales bacterium
GTCCGAACATCACGCCACGCGGAATTTTGCGAAATGTGGTCAGCGTCGCTAAAGGTTCGTGATGATCCGGCACTGTCCCGCTTTCCTGCTCAACGGTGGTCATGACGCAGCGAGCGCAGCCCACGCCCGAATCGAACGTGATGCCGCCGATGATGATCTGCGTCCACTGATCCTCATCCCATGAGGTCGCCCCGCTGACGACTACATTCGGGCGAAAGCGACTCATCAGCACCGTATCTTTCTCCTGTGCCATCAGCCGATCATTCAGGTCAGCGAGTGAGCGTTCGTTCGCCAGCAAGATCGGGTATTCGTCGGCAAAACTCATCGGCGCGATTGGCATGTTCCCATCAGTCGGCGTCGTGCGCGTGTCCGTCTCTGCAATCTTGACCAGTCGTACCGATTTGCCTAAATAGTCGCTCAACCACGCCGCGATCTCATCGCCTTGATCGAACGCATCACAGGTATCGTTCCACACCATGACGCGGCGAGTCGTCGCGTTCTCTGCTACGGGCGGAATCGCAATATCCGACAGGGTTGGGGCGCTGATGCTCAAGCCCGCCTCGGTGTAAAACGGCTGCACGAGCGCCATTTTCGAGACATCGCGCTGTGTGACGAGCTTTCCGTCCTCGTTGACCACCATCCAGCGGCGATCATCGTGCAAACCGCGTGTCGCCAGCGAAATGCGCGTGTGGCTCAACACAGCGCACGACTTGATCGGGTAGGTGTAAAGCGCAGAAACATTCATCAGCTACAGTGTCCTCACAGGCAAGCGATACATGCCCATTGCATCATGAACAGCGTCCATTGTTTTACGAGCTTCGGCACGGGCGCGTTCTGTTCCGGCAATGAGCAAATCTTCGACCAACCCCGCCTGAGACTCATACTGCGCCCGCCGTTCGCGGATCGGCTCTAGGAAGTTGTTGATCGCTATGGTCAGCTTCTTCTTGACCTCAACATCCCCGACTTTGCCTAACAGATAGCGTTCTTTCAGGTCGTTCACTTCTTCGATGTTCGGGTTAAACGCATCGTGATAGATGAAAACGGGGTTGCCCTCGACTCGACCCGGAATATCAGCGCGGACGCGGTTCGGGTCGGTGAACATGCCGCGTACCTTCTGCGTGACTTCCTCGGCGCTGTCTGACAGGAAGATCGCGTTATTCAGCGATTTGCTCATCTTCGCCTGACCGTCAATGCCCACCAGCGACGGCACATCTCCGATCAACACATCGGGGATCGGGAACACTTCACCGTACAGAAAGTTGAATCGGCGGGCAATTTCGCGTGTGACTTCAATATGCGACTCGTTGTCCTTGCCAACGGGGACGAGGTTGGCACGCGGCAGCAAAATGTCCGCCGCTTGCAGCACGGGATAACCGAGCAAGCCAAACGGCATGGATTCTTCCATGTCCGCCGCCCGCGCCATATCTTTCAGGCTTGGGATGCGTTCCAGACGCGCCACCGTGACCAGCATTTCAAACAGCAGGTTCAGTTCGTAGGTTTCATGTACGCCTGATTGCAGGAAGATCGTACTTTGTTCCGGGTCAATGCCAACAGACAAATAATCTAATACGCAGTCATGAACGTTTTGTCCCAAATTGAGGATAAATTCGCGTTCCGGTTTGGTCGTCAGCGTGTGTAGATCGGCTACGATGAAGTAACAATCATACGTCGATTGCAGCCGGATGCGATTTGCCAGCGACCCGACGTAATGTCCTAAATGCATTTTTCCTGTCGGGCGATCACCCGTGAGGATTCGTCCTTTTTTCGTCATGTTTCCCCTCTCAGCAACAAATTTGATTGTACGCATCTACGAGCGGAATACAATATAGGGGTATTGGGCTACAGAGTGAGACAGATCATGCTCACAAACAAAGCACAACCCATCACACAAACCGGCATGAGGATCATGCGGGTATTGGTCGCCGCCGCTGTGATCGTCTTGCTCGTGGTGCAAGGGCGGGCGCTCATCCTGTTTTTTCAGCACGCCAAACTCGCGCTCGACTTCCCCTATACGCTCAATTACGGCGAAGGTCCTCTGCTCGATCAATCAGTGCGTTTGCAGCGCGGCGAGGAAATTTACCGCGTTGATCTCTCCACACCGCCGTATACCATCTCTAACTACCCGCCGCTGTATGCGTTGATCCAGATGCCGTTCGTGTCAGTATTCGGCGCGGCGTTCTGGTATGGGCGCTTGATCTCCGTTGTCAGCGTGATCGTGTCAGCGGTGTTTGTGGGCTTGACGATGCACGCGATCACCCGTGACGCGCTGGCGGGTTTGATCGCCGCGCTCATGCTGCCCGCTATGCCGTATATCTTCTCATGGTCGGCGCTGGCACGCATCGACTCGCTGGCGCTGGCATTCGCGTGGGCGGGGTTGTTCGCGCTCGTGCAGGGACGGGGCAAACGTCGGGGCTTCGTCGCTGGTGTGATTTTGCTGGCATGTGCTGTTTACACCCGCCAGAGCTATCTACTCGCTGCGCCGTTAGCCGCCTTCGGGTGGTTGTGGGGGCAAAAACAGCGCATGAACGCTTTGATTTTCATCGTGTATTTCGCCGCGCTGGTGTTGGGCGTGTTTGCCTTGCTCACGGTGGTCACACAGGGCGGCATCTTCTTTCATGTGATCACAGCAAACGTGAATACGCTGGAATCGCGCATTATTGATTTTTACCTTGATGAGATCATGCGAAACTTGCCGATCTTTCTGGGTACGATGGCGGTCATGCTCCTGATAGGCATATTCGCAGATCGCCGCCTGTGGTGGTTTGCCTCCCCCTACCTATTCGGCGCGGTGATCACGGCGCTGACGATTGTTAAAGTGGGTTCAGACGTGAATTACCTGTACGAACTCTCGGCGGCGTTTGCGCTGTCGGCGGGTGGCGTAGTCGCATGGTCGCGGCGTTTTCCGCTGCTGCGAGTCGTGCTGCTGCTGATTCTCGCGTGGGCGGTGATCATGGCGTTTGACCTATCGGCGGCAAAATATCAGCCGATTCTGGTGGAACGCATTGACGATGCGCCGCAAATGAATCAGCTTATCCAGTTCATCAACCAGACGGACGCACCAATCATCGCAGATGAACACATGGCGCTGCTCACACTGTTGGACAGACCGATCCTCATTCAGCCGTTCGAGATGAGTCAGCTTGCGGCGGTGGGGGTGTGGGATCAAGCGCCATTCTTGGAGAATTTGAGGCATGGTGATTACCCGTTCGTGCTGATCTATCAGCCCTATCGCAACCCGAATTTGCGGCGCGAACGCTGGACAAACGCCATGCTGCGCGAGATCAACAACCATTACCGCCCGCTGATGCAAACGGCGGAAACCACTGTGTACCAATATTTCCACATGGAGAATTGACAGCAATACAGAAGGCGTTTACCGTTAAGACCATCTCTGATTTTTTTGGACAACCTGTATGGCATTACCGCGTAAAGCATTATTCTGGGTGGTTTCGTTTGGGCATTGGACGGTTGACCTGTTCAATGGTACGGTTGCCGTTTTACTCACGTTTCTTGCGTCCCATTTTATTCCGATGTCCAACACGCAAATTGGGCTGGCGGTGAGCGGCTACCAACTGACGGCGGCGATCAGTCAGCCGCTGGCGGGTTGGCTGGCAGACCGCAGCGGCGGGCGCTGGTTAGGCGCGGGCGGCGTCGCGTGGACGGTGACGTTCATCTCGATAGCCATGCTCACCGCAACGGCGACTCAGTCCTACATTTTGACGGTGATCCCCCTCATCGCGGCGGCGTTAGGGAGCGGCACGTTTCATCCTGTCGGCACGATGCACGCCGCCGATTGTGAGCCTACACCCGCTACCGGACGCCTGTCGATCTTCTTCTTTTCGGGACAGTCGGGGAGCGCCTTCGGTCCCGCGATCACGGGTTTTTTGCTGGATCGCGCCGCCACGCACAACGCTTTCTTCGCGCAAACCTTTCCGTCACTGTCCGGCATTCTGACGGATCGCGGATCAGTCACGCCCATGCTGGCACTCGCGTTGATCGCGCTGCCAAGCATCATCTTGATGAGCATCATTATTCCAAGCGCCCGCCACTTCGCCACAACGCACACACAGCGCCAGACGAGCCGCAAAGCCGAACATCAACGCTTGAGCAGAGTCGCTGTAATCACGTTGATCGCGCTGATCGTCATGCGAAGTTTCATCAATCCCGGTTCAGCGTCATTTTTGCCGCGCCTGTTTCAAATGCGCGGTTGGTCAGCGGCGGAATACGGTTTGCTCTCCAGTGCCTTCTGGATTGGCGGTGGCATTACGGGGATTTTCTTCGGCTATCTGGCAGACCGTTGGGGCAGTCGCTTGATGATCGCCGCGTCCATGTTCCTCAGCGCCCCGGCGGTCTTTGGCTTGGCGGTGATCGATGGCGCACCCGCGTTCTTGATGGCGCTGGCGACAGGCGCATTCAGCGGCGGTTCGCACAGTTTGATCGTGGCAATGGCGCACAAGGTCATGCCCGCTGGCAAAGGGTTAGCGTCGGGCGCGGCACTCGGTTTGATCTTCGGGACGGGCGCAATCGGCGTGCTGATCATCGGCAGTCTGTCAGACCGGATCGGGCTGCCCAGCGTGTTCCAATTGATCGGCGTGACCACGTTCATTGCGGGCTGTCTCGCGCTGGCGCTCCCGCAAGATCGCCCACAACGTCAGCCCGTAGGCATCGAAGCGGTTCCGGCGG
>JBBQRJ010000418.1:0-4664 GCA_038214955.1 Aggregatilineales bacterium
CAGAGACGTATTCTTTTCCCGTGTGATCGGTCAGGAAGGTTTTCAGACCAAAATCGAAGCCCGCGATTTTACCCGGCGCGACTCCCTTCGGAATAAGCATTTCCTCAATCACACTGAAAAACAACCACAGTCTCCCGGCAGTATCCCGTTTCACGGTCACTGTCTTGATCGTGCCGTATATCTCACGATGCTTGACGTACTTGTAGGGTCGTCCGCTGATCTGGATTTTGTTGCCGTCGAGCAGTTTCCAGCCCACCTGTTTGAGCGTGAACGACTTGCGTTGGCGAACTTTCTTATACTTGGGCGGACGCTTTGCCAAGTGCTTGAAAAAGCGTTGGTAGCCGCTGTCGAGTCGTTCGAGTACGTCTTGGACGGACTGCGAACCCACCTTCACCCAAAAGGCGTACCGTCCGGTTTTGCGGCGCAGTTTGGCGATATGCGTTTTCAATTGACCGAGCGTGATGTATTTTCCCGTCAAGGCGTAGTAGCGTTTTTGGAGCGCAAGCGCATGATTCCAGATCGTACCAGCAATGTTGATTTGTTCGCGCAAAAACTTATCGCGCTTGTCGCAGCGATAGAGGCGGTACTTGTAGGTTCTGTGAATAGTGCTAAAATCGCTCATACTTTCGACGCTCCAACGTCGGGAGTTGGTTGGGGGTGTTTTCGCGCCCTCAACCTCCCCCATTATACCTCAATTCACGAGAAAAACAAAGACAAAACGTGCGCTTTCATCCAAGCGCTAAAGCGCAAGGTTTTCCCGCGCCGGAATGCTATAAACTCGAAAATATCCCCTAGTTTTAGGGGTACAAAGGGCAGAAGGCTATGTTAACATGATCACAATAGAGATCAATTAGCAAATGATTTTCGATAGACTCGGCAAAACATAATCTTCTGGTAACTGCTACGCCAATGTCATATTACACGAACGTTCTAAAAAACACGACAACCGTAGGGACGCGCAACGGCGCGTCCGCTATATCATTCTTCAAACCGGACACCCCGTCGGGTGTCCCTACGGGGCGAATCATCGAACGGATTTCTAATGTGACATTGGCGTAGTAGTTGCGCTTGATTTTGATGCGTTTGCCCTAGGTTCAGCCGAATAGCAGACCAATGCAGTCCATTGGCTACCCTCTCACGGTGAGTCGTACTACCATTGAGGAGATGTTTGTTGTGTCCACCTATTCAACCCCGGTGTTTGCATGTTTAAGTGGGATAAGCGTCTGTGGACGCTGTTTTTGATCGTGTTCTGCAACTTTTTGGGCGGCACGATTGTGCTGCCATCGCTTCCGCTCTACGCTCAACGCCATTTCGACGCCTCACCCGAAGTCATCTCGATTTTGCTGGCGTCGTTCTTCATCGCGCAATTTCTCGCCGCCCCCTTCATTGGTCGCCTGTCTGACCGTTACGGACGGCTGCCCGTGCTGGTGATCAGCCAGATCGGGACGTTCATCAGCTTTATCGTGCTTGGCGGCGCGACAACCCTTCCCATGTTATTCGCGGGGCGCATCCTTGACGGCATCACCGGCGGCAATGTGATTGTTGCACAGGCTTACGTCACCGACATCACCACACGGAGCGAACGCACACGCGGCTTAGGCGTCATCTTCGCCGGGTTTGGTTTGGGTTACATTTTGGGTCCCGCGCTCGGCGGCATCATCTCCGCGTTTTTTGATGACCGTGCGACTTTTTTCGTCGGCGCGGCGATTTCGCTGTTCACGGTCATCCTCACATGGGTGACATTAGACGAATCGCTCACGCCAGAACGCCGCGCCCTGAATGCGAAAATCGGCAAGCCCTCGATTCGCCCGCGTGATGTGATCGCTAATGTGCCGCTCCGCTGGATTTTGATCATCGGCTTTGGCGCTCAATTGAGCATCGCCCTGCTGCAATCATCCATCGCGCTTTTCAGCGAAGCCGAATTGTTCAAAGGCGCAACTGCACAAACCGTCAATCTTGGCGTCGGCTTGATGCTAACTGGGATCGGAGTCGGGCAGTTCGTCACACAGCTTGCGTTCATCAAACCCGCCGTCGAACGCTTTGGCGAACAACGCCTCGTGATTGTGGGCGCATTCTTTCGCGGCTTGGGGATGCTGTCAATTGCCATCTTTGTATCGCCCTGGCTGGTGGGTACGATCTCGCTCACCATGATCGCCGTGTCGTCAGGCTTAATGATGCCGTCGCTGCAAGCCCTCGCTACCTCGTGCGTGCCAGAGAATCAAAATGGCGCGGTTTTAGGCGTGTACCAGTCTGCGACCAGCTTGGGGATCATCACCGGGACGGCGTTGGGCGGTCAGTTATTCGCCATCGGGGATAGGCTTCCATTCATCGTGGGCGGACTCGTTCTGTGGCTGATGATCATGCCCGCGTTGATGCTCTCGCGCTGCCCTGTCCCTGCGTTCCGCCCTGCTAAACAGGCAGTATAATAGGAGAATGGGTGAGGAGGATAGAAGTATGATCAACTTGGAAATAGATGAAATTCTCGAACGCACGCAGCACTTGACGCCAGAACAGCGCAAAATAGTAACAGCTTATCTCAAGCGCGATCTTGGGGACGAACTAACGCTTGAAGACAAGTTGGCTTTAGTAGAATACTACGAGCAATTGAAAGAACAGCGCGAATTAACAGAGGAAGAACGCCTGACCGCAGTGGATTATCTGTTGCAGATCGCTCAAACGCGCCCGCTCACGAACCCTGAACGCTATCTACTCCTTGAACTCAGCGTTATCCGCAACTTGATCATGGTCGAAGATTTTTCAGATAGACGTGAGGATTGGTATGACGACGAGGGGCGCTAAAGTTTTCGTAGACACCAATGTTATCTTGCGCTACAGAATCAAGGTAGCGCCCCTTCATGACAAAGCGGCACAACTGATAGCAGATCAAAAAGCATTGAATTCAGAATTATGGATCAGTCGGCAGATCATTCGTGAGTATGTGATGCAGATTACCCGCGATCAAAACTACATGAAAGCATTGACGATGGATGAAGTTGAGAAAGAGGTACAAACCCTCACTTCTAGCTTTTCTATAGCGGACGAAACCGCCGATGTGACGAACCAACTGATTGCCCTGCTCAAGCAGTTTCCGACGGGTGGCAAGCAAGTTCACGATGCTAACATTGTCGCTACCATGCTGGTCAACAATATCGGGACGCTGCTCACCAATAACATCTCCGATATGAAACGTTTTGAGAGCCTGATCACGATTATTCCGCTTGCGTAATTCTAGTTAATCTTCTTTTACTCTGTGTTCTCTGTGTTCTCTGTGGTTCAAATCTTTTGCTCTGCTTTTAGCTTTCCTGTTCCATGTCTTTGCTGACCATCGGCACACGCGGATCGATCCCCGTCCACTGACTTTTGACCCACGCATATGCCGGATCATCTACGTTAGCGAGTGACTGTGCCGACCCCGCCAGAAAGTTCAGATAATAGGTCGTGTACCCGAACGCGCTGACCACCGGATGATAGCCCTCTGGCACGAGTACCGCATCGTGATTTTGCGCCATCATCACCGCGTCAATGCTGCGATCATCGGTGTACACGCGCTGATAGGCGTAACCTTCAGGTTTATCCAACTTGTAAAAGTAGATTTCTTCGAGGTCAGCCTCTAGCAGCACTCCCGACTCATCAACCCTGTGAACGTCGTGCTTGTGCGGCGGGTAACTTGACCAGTTGCCCCCCGGCGTATACACCTCCACACAGATGAGTCGCTGACAGTCGAACCCCGGCGGAATGATGCTGTTGATCTGGCGCGAAGCATTGTTGCCGCCGCGCAGTTCAATCGTACAATCGGCAGGTGTCACCAACCGCGCCGGGTGATCCTCATCGGTTGCCACCCAACACGACGCCACCTCGACTCCATCCGTCAGCGCGGTGATCTCGAAATCGGTGTGGCGCGATAAGTAGAGCGCATAGGGCATTCCTGAGAACACATCGGGACGCCGCCCGACGCGCTCAAACGTTCCCGCGCTGGTCTTGATGCTGCACACGCCGCCTAAAATCACATGGACGTATTCATAATCGCCTGTGCTGCCTGTGTAAGTCATGCCCGCGTTCAATCGACGCGCCGCCATATGCAGATATTCCCACCCTGCCCGCTGCGGCGTGACCTGCGCGAAGATGCCCGTTTCGCCTGTGTCCTGAGAGCGCAAAAGCATATTTTCTGCTGTGTAGTGCATGACTACCATCCTCTTTCACGCAAATACGCGATGCTGGCGGGTAGATCACGCAAATACTCTGTCGCATGTTGATCGTTCGCACCGGGTGAACCACATTCAAACGCCGCCCACCCGTCATAGTTGATCGTCTTAAGCGCGTCTGCTGCTAACGCAAAATTGGTCGTCCCTAGCCCCGGCAAACGGCGATTCGAATCGGCTAAATGCACATGCCCAATCTCTTTGGCGTGTGCGTTGATCGCGGCGGGGATGTCGGCTTCGCCCAGCGCCATATGGAACAAATCCGCCACGATTTTTACGTGCGGGTGATTCAGTCGCCGCGTGATCTTGGCGGCTTGCTCCAAACGATTGAGCAAATGAGTCTCATAACGATTGACAGGTTCGAGATACAGCGTCACACCCAGCGCATACGAATAATCTTCCAGCGTGCGAAGATGGGTATACAGCAGTTCGGTTTCCAGTTCGGCGGCGGTCAGCCAGGGGGAA
>JBBQRJ010000419.1:0-4654 GCA_038214955.1 Aggregatilineales bacterium
GGGTTCTGCCCCTCATTGAGCGCGAGTAGCTGGCTGATCGTGAATCGCTGTGACTCGAACGCTTCCGGCGGCACAAGATTTTGCACGGGTAAAATGCGTCCAGCGGCGAATAGTTCGAGCAGGAGGGCAATCAACAGCAGCCTCACCCCCCGACTCCCTCTCCGAAAAGAGGAGAGGGGGAGAAAAGCATCGGTGGATAAGCCCCTCTCCCTTGGGAGAGGGGTTTGGGGTGAGGCTAGTAGTAAAAACGCAATTCCCGCAGCCCCCCATCCGACCACGCTGATGATGGTCGGCGCGGGGGCGGGTGTGCCTTCATCGATTCGTCCCGTCAAAAGCGTGCTGATCGCCAAGCCGCCGATCACAATGCCCATGCCGACCCATACGCGGCGAGAGGGGCGCTCACCGTCTAACAGGCGCTGGAATCCGCGTGATGCCAGCATCGCCGCACCGAGCGCGAATAACGCCAGCCATCGCGCCGGAACACGAAATAAGTTGAATCCCGGTAAACCTGCTAACAGCCAATACAACGGGTTGTACGCGCCAAACGCCAGCAGCAGCCCGATCACCGCGAGAACAAAATAAGGATTAACCACAGAGAACACAGAGGACACAGAGAAAAAAGTTAATAAATTTCTGATAGAGAATGAACCGTTATTTTCGTCGTGAGGCGCAGATTTCTTGCGATATACTATTTTTTCTAATTTCTCTGTGTTCTCCGTGTTCTCTGTGGTTAAAGTCTTTTTCTCTTTGCTTATCCCGAACAGCGCTAGACCTAAGCCGATGACGCCGATATACGCGATGTACTCGCTGAAGATCAAGCCGTCGTAGGAGGGGAGCAAGCCGCGCCCTGCGATGAATGGGCTGAACGAAAAGGCGGTAGCTTGATTCACGTTGAAGCCGCCGCGCCGATTCGACACCTCCATCAGTTCGAGCGTGGGGAGCAGTTGGGGGGCGGTCAGCGCCAGCGCAATCAGCCCGCCGACTGCCAGCAGAATCACGCCGCGCACAGGACGAGTCAGCAAGGCGTAGACGCCCAACGCGATCAACGACATGAAAACGGTTTGCGTGTGTCCGGTGAAGAATTGCAGCGCCAGCGCAATCGACAGCGCGACGGTACGCGGGAACGGTTTTTCGAGCGCCCAATCAAAGAGGAGCAGCAGCCACGGAATCCACGATAAGCCCTGTAACTGATTGATCTGCTCGATGTGCGCCCCGAAGTAGCCGCCCAATGCGAAGATCACAGCGCCGGTGAGCGCCGCCGTCCGCGAGACTCGCAGCGTGCGCCATGCCAGCAGATACGTCCCGATCCCCGCCCAAGCGACGTGAAATAGGATGCTCACGCGGATTCCATCAGGCGGCGAAAGCGGCGCGACGATCCAATTGGGCGGGTAGAACGTCCCAATTTGCGGGTTGGCGAGCAGCGGCACGCCCATAAACAGGTCAGGCGACCAGAGCGGGAGGCGTCCGGCGATCAGCGCGGCATTGCGGGCAGCCCAATAGGGATAGTGATAGCTGTAGGTGTCGCCCCGCGCCAGAATATGATCCGTGAATGCCAGCGGGTAGAAGAACACCAGTGTCAAAGCAAGAATCAAAAGCATATGAACCACCGAGGACACAGAGAACGCAGAGGAAAAAGGTAGATTCTCTCTGTGATCTCCGTGTTCTCTGTGGTGAAATATTTTTGTCACGGTGATTATTCGGGGGTGGTGTCCGGTTTTTTCTCGGACGGCGGAGGGACGATATAATGTTCCTCATGTTCGTGTTTCTCGCGCATGACGACAAACATCACGCCAACGATGCTGCCTGCCGCAATCAAAACCAGCAGTAAGCCGATGAATCCAGCGCCCATCGTGTTATTTCCTCTCTATCTGTGACGAAATTGCGGATATTGTACCACACAGGGTTAGGCGTGTAATGTGCTTGCGAATCGATTGAGACTCGGTTACAATTGGGGAACAGTTTGTGTAAAATAGAACAAGTGGATCACGCTTCTGTTGGTGATCAGCGGTCATTGCATCCCGCATTTTTCAGAAACGGATGTGCGCTATATGAATCCAAGTAATACGAATCGCAGCGGCAGCTCAGTCAACATCGTGTGGATAGTTGTGGGCGGGTTTGCCATCATTCTTGGCGGGGTACTGCTCAGTACACTCACGCCACTCCTTCTTCCCACAGAAGGGTCAGCAGAGGCGCAGCAGGTAGACGCACTGTTCCGCTTCATGCTGGCAATCGGCGGGGCAATTTTCCTGCTGGTTAACGGCGTCCTCGCCTACTCTATCATCCGTTTTCGCGCACGAGCCAACGATTACAGCGATGGTCCGCCTATTCAAGGCAACACCACGCTCGAATTTGTCTGGACACTCATCCCCGCGATCATCGTGACCGTCGTGACCATCTACGCCTATTCGGTGTGGGTGAATATTCGTTCTGTCAAAGAGAACGAGCAGTTAGTCAATGTGACGGGTCAGCGATTCGCGTGGAGTTTCACGTATAACATCACCGAAAGCGAATTGAGCGCACTGGGTTTATCCCCAGAGGTGACCACCGATGAGCGCGTCACGAGTCGCTTTGCAGAAGGTGGCAGCGTGCCGTTCAACTATCCGCAGCTTCATACGTGGGTAGGGCAGCCTGTTCATGTTGAACTGCAAACGCAAGATGTGAATCACGCCTTCTGGATTCCGGGAATGCGTATCAAGCAAGATTTGCTGGCGGGTCGTGTAACGGATATTCGCTTCACGCCGATTGAACCGGGTGTCTACCGCATTGTGTGTGCGGAATTGTGTGGTTCGGGTCATGGCGATATGGCGGGTCGCGTGGATGAACTCGGCAACTTGACAGGCGCATGGCTTGTGGTTCACCCCGACGAAGAAACCTTCTTGCGGGAATTTTACTCACCGGAAGCAGGGACTACGGTTGCAACCCTTGTTGAAGAAGACCCGGTGGTGATCGGGCGGCAACTTCTCATTTCGGGAACGTATCCGTGTGCAGGGTGTCATGTGCTGGATGATCTCAGTTGGTCGAGCGTTATTGGTCCCAACCTGAACAATATTGGCAACCGTGCCGCGACTCGTGTTGCTGGGCTGTCTGCTGAGGAATACATCCATAACTCGATCCGTCATCCGGCGGATTATGTGGTGGGTGGCTACAGCAACCTCATGCCGCAGTTTAACCCGGAGCCGGATCAACCCAACTATATGCCCGAAGAGCATCTAGACGCGATTGTCGCGTATTTATTAACCCAGCAAGAGGGCTAGAGGAGACGTTTATGGCTACCATCACCCGACCATTACCCGGCTCACTGCCGGTCACTGTACCGCACCCACGCTTGAATGAGTATCTGCGCTGGAGCGTCGATCACAAGATTATTGGCGTGCAGTATATGGTTACGGCGCTGTTTTTCTTCGTTTTCGGCGGCACGCTGGCGATGCTCATTCGTTGGGAACTGCTGACGCCGACGCTTGACCTGATGGCTGATGGTTCAGCCTATAACAGCCTATTCACGATGCACGCCACGTTCATGATCTTCCTGTGGATTATTCCGGTGCTGGCGGGCTTCGGCAATTTCCTTGTGCCGCTGATGTTGGGCGCGAAAGATATGGCGTTCCCGTGGTTGAATGCCTTCGCTTTCTGGTTGATCCCTCCGGCGGGCGTGCTGTTGATCCTCGGCTATTTCGCGGGTCAAGCAGAAGCGGGTTGGACGAGCTATCCCCCGTTGAGTACGCTGTTTAGCGGCGACGGTCAAACCCTGTGGGCGCTGGCAATTCACCTGCTCGGACTTTCGTCTATTCTGGGCGCGATCAACTTCATTGTGACCGTTAAGAACATGCGACCCGAAGGCATGGGCTATTTCCAGATGCCGCTGTTCGTGTGGGCGATTGTCGCAACGTCATTCATCATCGTCATGGCGACTCCGTTCCTCACGGGGGGTTTGACGCTGCTCCTACTAGATCGTGTCGCGGGGACGCAGTTCTTCAACCCGGCGGGCGGCGGCGACGTGCTGCTGTGGCAGAACGTGTTCTGGTTCTACAGTCATCCCGCCGTGTATATCATGGTGCTGCCCGCCTTCGGCATTATCTCCGAAGTGCTGTCGGTGCATTCGCGCAAGCCCATTTTCGGCTATCGCGCCATTGCGCTGTCGAGCATGGCGATTGCGCTGGTCGGCTTCACCGTGTGGGCGCATCATATGTTCACCAGTTTGACGCCGGAACTACGTATCCCCTTCATGATCACGTCGATGATTATCGCTGTGCCAACGGGCATCAAGGTGTTTAGCTGGCTCGGCACGATCTGGGGCGGCAAAATTCGCTTCACCAGCGCCATGCTATTCGCGCTTGGCTTCCTGTCGATGTTCGTGATCGGCGGCATCAGCGGCGTGATGTTGGCGGCTGTCCCCTTCGATATTCACACGCACGACACCTATTTTGTCGTCAGCCATTTGCATTTCGTGCTGTACGGCGGCTCGGTGTTCGGCATTTACGCGGGTTTCTATCACTGGTACCCGAAAATCACCGGACGCTTGATGAACGAACGTGCGGGCAAAATCCATTTCTTCCTGACGTATGTGGGCTTCTTCTTCACGTTCTTCCCGCAGCACATTGTCGGGATGTTGGGGATGCCGCGCCGCGTAGCAGTCTATGCGCCAGAGTTTCAAAGT
>JBBQRJ010000420.1:0-4644 GCA_038214955.1 Aggregatilineales bacterium
AGCCGCAAAATCGCTGTTGGACGCGGTGCAAAAACCCTATCGCCCGAACGCGATCACGGCGCTGGCGCGGGAAAATGTTGACGGCGAGGCGGCGATCCCGCTGTTGAGCTACCGCACGCAGCGCGGCGGGTTGCCAACGGCGTATGTGTGCCGCAACTTCGCGTGCAAACTGCCTGTAACGAGCGTGGAAGCCCTAGAACAAGAATTGTAAATCGCAGATAGTGTAAAGAGTGCAGAGAAAAGAATGAGTAACCACAGAGGATGTATAGGAAAAATGGACGCGATGTATCGCGTCCCTACAAAGGTATTCTCGTGTAGGGACGGCATATATGCCGTCCGTTTTTGCCTCTGTGACCTCTGTGGTTCAAAATCTTTATGACTCAGACACCGCAGCAATACTTTAAATTGATTTTGCTCACCGTCGTGGAGAAGGCATTCGCGGCGGCGGGTTATCAACTGGAGGAACGCCCGATGCAGTGGGCAGGCGGTCAGTTTCGATTCGCCAAGCCGTTTGAAAACGGGCTGTACGGATTCATCGAGTTTCAGGTATTGGCGTATGCAGAGGGAGCGCCGTCGCGCTTTCGTGTGACGCTCGTGCGCTCGGATCAAGCGAACGCCGCACAGCCGAGTAATCACCCGCGCTATGTGCGTAAAAGCCTCTCCGCATTGGTCGTGAGTGATTTTGGCGTGGCGATTCTGCCCTCGGCGGATCACTGGTGGACTTATCGTGATGTGACCGACCTCGGCAAAGGTTTAGCCGAAGCGGGACATCTGATCGTCGGCTACGGAATGCCGTATCTCGCGGGGGACTTAGAAATACCACAAGCATAGAAGATGGCATCGCTATGCCCCTACGACATCCCAACGATGCCCCACCCCCTAGTTTTTCGGCTTGATCCGTACTCTGTTTACCCGCATAATCGGCAGCATGACAAAACTAATTCGCCTTTTGACCGTCACCGCTTTTGTGGTGATCAGCGTTGGCTGTACGCTCAACGCGCAGCCCGAAAATGTGCAACCTGAAACGACTGTTTTTGCGACTACGACGCCCAACATTCAAACCGTGGGGCAAATTGTCGAGCCGACGATCCAGCCGACTCCCACTGTTGAACCGGACATTCTTCTGCGTATCGCAGACCGCTACTTACTCAACGGGTATTACGAGAGCGCCGTTTACAGTTATCAATCGCTGCTCAATCAGGCGGGAGCGCCCGCCGAAGCGCAAGCGTCAGCCGCCTTCGGGTTGGGGCAATCGGCGCTCCGTGAAGGTTTGTTCACAGACGCAGTGACGGCGCTCACCCTGTTTATCAACCAGTTTGGAACTGATTCGCGCATTGCACAGGCACACTTTTTGCGCGGCGATGCCTATCTTGGTTTGTCGCGGTGGGATGATGCGAACAGCGATTTCAAGCTGTATCTGACGCTGCGACCCGGTTTGCTCGACAGTTACGCGCACGAGCGTATTGGCGATACACAGTTGGCGCTCGGTCAAATGGCGGACGCGCTCACCAGTTACAGCGCGGCAAGCGACTCGGCGCGGGGACTTGTGCCGCAGTTGGCGTTACGCCAACGGGTGGCACAGGTCTATTTGAATGCGGGACAGCCCGCACAAGCCATCACACAATATGATGCGATCATCGCCTCATCGCAGAATGCTGCTTATCGCGCCGGAATCGAACTGCTGGCGGCGCGTGCGGTATTGCAAGCGGGCGATACTGAAAACGGACTTGCACGCATGGAAGCCGTGTTGACAACCTATCCTGATCTCCCCGAAGCGTATTTAGCCATGCAAGCCCTCACTGAGAACGGGCGCGGCGTGAACAGCCTTGCACGTGGACGAATCAGCTTCACTTATGGCGATTACGCCGATGCGATTGAGGCATTCAACAGCTATACCGTGCAGAATCCCGGCAATATCCCCGCAGAATTGTATCTGCTGTTGGGGCGGGCGTATCGTGAGATTGGCAGTACGGCGGCGGCGTTGACCGCTTTCCAAACGATTGTCGAGTCCTACCCCACTGATGAATCCTTCGGACAAGCCTTGCTCGAACAGGGGCGCACGCGGCGGCTTGGCGGTGATGTTGCGGGGGCGATTGATCACTATATGCGGATGGCAGACACCTATGACTATCTGCCAGAAGCGGCAGAGGCACTCTATCGGGCGGGTTTCCTGTACACGGAAAACAGCCAACCTACCGAAGCGCGAGTCGTGTTTGAGCGACTGGCAGACCGTTACCCCGGCACGGCACAGGCGAATGATGGGTTATTCATGGCAGCATCGGCGGCATACTCGGCAGGGGATACGACTTCGGCGGAACGCTTTTATGCGGAATTAGCGGTTAATTCCACCGGCGAAGATCAGGCGTCGGCGTATTGGTGGGTAGGACGTTTCGCGCTGCTGCGCGGCGATCAACGCACGGCACAACAAGCGTTTGAGCAGACGCGCATTGCCGCGCCGGACAGCTATTACAGCGCACGCGCAACCGATTTGCTCAATAATATTCAACCGTTTCAGCGACCAGCAACCTACCGTTTCCAGTTTGATGATGCGGCAGAAGTCGCACAGGCAGAAAATTGGTTACGGACGACCTACGGAATCACGCAAGAGGGCGTTTTATGGCAGCTTCCGCCTGAACTAGCGAACGATCAACGGTTGATACGTGGGCGCGAATTGTGGACGGTTGCCGCGTATGAGGAAGCGCGGGCAGAGTTCGACGACTTGATCGAAGCGAACCGCGAGAACGCGCTGGTGTCGTACCAACTGGCGATTTATTTTCGGGGACTCGGCGCATATCAGGATTCAGTCGTGGCGGCGTCCTACGTGATCCGCAATGCGAACGTAGGCACGCTCGATGCACCGCCGTACATTGCACGGATGCGTTACCCCGCCTACTATCTCGATGTCGTGCAGGAAGTCAGCACACGGCGCGAACTTGATCCGCTGCTGATGTATTCGCTGATCCGCCACGAAAGTTTGTTTGATACCTATGCGACGGCGGCGGCAGGGGAAAAAGGGTTAACGCAGGTTATACCAAGCACAGCAGAATACATCGCCGGGGAGCTTCAATGGCAAGACTACCAGCACAGCGATCTTTTCCGTCCCTATGCGGGAATCGAATTCGGCGCGTTTTACCTTGACGAGCAGTTGAGGCGCTTTAATGGGAATACAGTCGCGGCGCTGGCAGGATATAACGCGGGACCGGGTCGAGCAGATAGCTGGTTACAACTGTCGGGCGGCGACCCTGACCAGTTTATGACCGCTATTTCGATTGACAGCACCCGAATTTATGTGCAGCGCATCTACGGATATTACAACATTTACCGCGCTCTGTATGGGGCATAAGGGCGCGGGTTCGTTTTGAATTGGATTACGCGAGTTCTGCCCCAAGCATGGAGCGAACTTTGGATACCAAATCGTGATGCAGAATCGGTTTGGGCAGGTAATCATTTGCGCCCGCTTCAATGCCGCGAATAATGCTTTCCGCATCCCCACGCGCTGAAAGAATCAACACCGGGGTTTTGCGCGTTTTGTCTTGCTGGCGCAGTGCCTGACAGAGATCGATCCCGTTCATTCCCGGCATCATGACATCCAGAATGATCAAGTCGGGATTATAGTCTTCAAGGATGCTGATAGCGGTCTTGGCGTCTCGCGCTTTTTGCACTTCAAAGCCGCCGCGCTCCAGCATAATCCCGATCAGCGTTAGTGCGCCGATTTCATCATCTACAACGAGAATGTGTTTCTTCATCACCCTATGTCCCGCGTCAGCGACAACGAATTGAATTAAGCCAGTACGAATGAACAAAAATTAATTTGTCTATCGCCAACTTTTCTATAACGCATTTACATTAGCGAGTCTACACAAGAAGGCGTTATGGCGCAATCAGCAAAACCTCAACTTTTCGGTGATTGTTTGAAACCCTAAACCTTTTTCTACGTAGTATCATAGAGCGTCACAAACAAAAGGGGAACTTTATGCCAGAGCGCGTCGCTATCTCTGTGGAGCATATTTCAAAATCGTATGGCAATTTTCGGGCTGTCAACGATTTATCGTTTGAGGTTTACAGCGGCGAAATTCTCGCTATGTTGGGTCCTAACGGCGCGGGCAAAAGCACGACTATTCGTATGATTCTGGACATCCTCAAGCCGGATTCAGGGAAAATTAGCGTGCTTGGTGCGCCGATCAACGACGAATCAAAAAATCGTATCGGCTATTTGCCAGAAGAACGCGGTTTGTATCGCGGCGTGCCTGTCCTAGAGATGATGGTCTACCTTGCCACGTTGAAGGGGCTGTCGCAAGCCGACGCGAAACAACGTGCCATGCGCTACCTTGAGCAGGTCGATTTGGCAGAACATGCCAAAAAGAAGGTCAGCGAACTGAGTAAGGGGATGCAGCAAAAAGTCCAATTTGGCGTGACTATTTTGCACGAACCTGAACTGATCATCATTGATGAGCCGTTTTCAGGGCTTGACCCCGTGAATACACGCCTGATCGAAGGGCTAATCCGTGACCTGAAAGCGCGGGGCGGTGCAATTGTGATGAGTACACACCAGATGTATCAGGTCGAAGAAATGGCGGATCGCCTGTTGATGATTAATCGCGGTGAGCAGAAACTTTACGGCAAAGTGGATGAAGTACGCTCACG
>JBBQRJ010000421.1:0-4633 GCA_038214955.1 Aggregatilineales bacterium
GGGAAATATATTTACGAGGCGGGTTATCACGTCCGCGATTATTATCTCAAACAGTGGGATCGCTTCGGACATTTGCCGCTCGGTGTGCTGGCACACGGCACGCACTTGCGCGGAAGCGGGACGTATGAGAACGGGATCGAACGGGCGCGGATCAACGTAACGCTTGCAACCGCGATCTCGCGTGAGGACTGCGAACGACTCTCGCTTGGTTATGCTGACCCCGCCGCGATTGATCCACGCGAATTCATGGGCGACGGTCTGCTGTATGTACCGAAGGCGGGCGAGATGTTGTATCGGGTGAAACCCTCACCTTAGATCAGCTTGGGCAAGGCAAACCTCGCCCCTACACAAGAGAATAGACTTCTTATGCGACTCACGACTGTTCACAAAATTACCCCTACTGAAAACCCACTAGAGTTCGTCGGTGAACGCGGCGAACACTTGATCCTCAACGTGATTGATGATCACATTATCCGTGTGCGACTCTATCCCGAAGGCAAGCCGCACCTTGACCGCACATGGATAATCGGCGCGAATGGCGAATTTCCCCGTGAAGGATTGTACCGCGATGCGATTCCGTCTATAGCTGTTGATGGAACAAGGATAAAACTGACGCAAACAGGGGAAACCGCTATCCTCGAAACGAGTATGCTAAAGGTAGTCATCCACCTAAGCGATCTACGCCTCGAATGGTTCAATGGCATGGAACAACGTTTCGCCGCTGATTTGCGTGGACGAGCATACACCTATGACCGAACCGGACACGCCATCTATCACTATATGGAACGACGCGACGACGAACATTACTATGGTTTTGGTGAGACGGCGGGCAAACTGGATAAACGTGGGCAACGTATCACGCTGAAACCGCTCGATGCTTTGGGTTACAACGCTGAAACAGGTGATCCGCTCTACAAGCATTTCCCGTTTTATATTACAGACATTCCCGAACGCGGTATGTGTTATGGATTGTTCTATGACAACCTTTCAATCAGTGCGTTTGACATGGGCAAAGAGATCGACGCATTTTGGGGCAATTACCATTACTACACGGCGGCAGACGGCGATCTCGACTACTATCTCATCTTTGGCGAAGCTCCAGAGTCGATTGCCTCGTCTTTTATGATGCTGACCGGAAAAATGACCGTTCCCCCGGAATGGTCACTCGGCTATCTCGGCTCGACCATGAAATATACCGAAGCGCCCGACGCGCAAGAACAGCTTAAACAGTTCGTTGACCTCTGCCAGCATCATGACATCCCATGCAGCATGTTTCACCTGTCATCCGGCTACAGCACCGATACACAGGGGCGACGAAACGTGTTCACATGGAATCACAGTCGCGTCCCCGACCCCGCCGCGATGACCCGATATTTCCATGACGCGGGAATCAAAGTGGCAGCAAACATCAAACCGCATTTGCTCACGACACATCCAAATTATGAAGAAGTCAAGCGAATTGGCGGCTTCATCCGTAACCCCGACACAGGCGACCCCGCTCAAACCCCGATGTGGAGCGCGGGCGGTGGTGAAAGTGCCTCAGGCTCATACATCGACTTCACCAGCGAAGCGGGTTACAACTGGTGGAAGGCGAAGATCAAAGAGCAGTTACTCGCCTACGGAGTTGATGCGATCTGGAACGATAACAATGAGTTTGGGCTGTGGGACGACAATGCAATCTGCGATGGATTCGGCAAACCGTTTCGTCTAGGGTTAGGGCGATCTATTCAAACGCTGTTGATGGCGCGGGCATCCTACGAAGCGATTCAAGAATTTAACCCTGACGAACCGCCGTTCGTCCTCACCCGTTCCGCCTGCCCCGGCGTACAGCGTTACGCGCAAAGCTGGTCAGGCGATAACGAAACGTCGTGGCACACGCTCAAATGGAACATTCCGATGGGTTTAGGGATGAGCCTATCCGGTTTTCCCAACTACGGGCATGACGTAGGCGGCTTCACGGGTGCAGCACCCGATCCTGAATTGTTTGTGCGTTGGGTACAATGTGGAATCTTCATGCCGCGTTTCGCTATTCACTCGTGGAATACCGATGGCACAGTTAATGAACCCTGGATGCACCCTGAGGTTTTGCCAATCATCCGCGAGATGATCAAACTGCGTTATCGCCTTATCCCGTATCTATATCATCGACTCAACCTAGCCTCTCATCCACTTGAGATGCCCGCTATACTGCTCGTTAGTACGCTTCTTGCGCCCTACAACCGCCAATCGAACTTCGAGTTTATTCTTGGCTACGATTTACTCGTTGCGCCGGTCTACGAACCCGGAGCGCGGACTCGCCGTGTTTACCTGCCCGCCTTCTACCGCTGGCGCGACTTGTACACAGGCATCTGGTACGATGGCGGGCGCGAAATCGAGGTTGATGCCCCGCTGAATCGTATTCCGTTGTTCGCACGTGGTTCCATGGACGATGAGTCGTTTACGGGGAAAAGCATGTTTGAAAGCGAATGGAATATCTCGCTGATGGGGGACTAGTGAACACTCTCCCCGTCGCCTTGATTGTCTTTTTAGCCATTCTGGTTCAGGCGATCAGCGGGTCTGGGTTGGCGCTGGTCGCCATGCCGCTGCTGATCGGCTTACTCGCCCCGTTGGAGGCGGCAACGCTGGTATCGCTTATGTCGATTACTACCCAATCGATCATGATCATGCGCTACTATCGCGCTCTAACTTTTCAAGGCTTGGGGCGACTCATCGTCGGCGCGTTGATCGGCATTCCCATCGGGATTATCGCGCTCTCACAGCTCAATGAACGGCTGATCCTCACCTTGCTTGGCTTGATCCTTGTGGGCTATTCGCTCTACAGTTTATTTGCGCCGAAAATCCCACAGGTCAAAAATCCCAATTGGGGCTATGCCTTCGGGTTCGCGTCGGGATTGCTGCATGGAGCGTATAACACAGGCGGACCGCCCTACGCGATCTACTGTACGACACAAAATTGGTCGCCGCCGCAGTTCAAATGTAACATGCAGGTCTTGCTCATGGTCAACAGCGCCAGCGTGGTCATCGCGCATCTTGTGGCGGGTCACGTGACACCTGTCGTCTTGCAAAACTACTTGATCGCGCTGCCGATGATCCTGTTAGCGACGATGACGGGCTTCTTTCTGGATCGCTACATCAACGAGCAGGCATTTAAGCGCATTGTGCTGATCGTCCTGCTCGTGATTGGCGTCAAAATGCTGATTCCCTAGCGGAGGTCATTCGTAAGGGGTCTTGTCCCAGTAATCCTGAAAGCGATTTAAGCCGAGATCGGTAAAAGGGTGTGCGAAAGCATCTTTGTAGACATCAAAGCTGGTGGTCACAATATCTGCGCCAAGCGCCGCCGCCGTCGCAATCTGGCGACCATTGCGGATGGCTGCAACCAAAATCTGAGTCTCGAAGGCATAATTATCCCGAATATCAATCATATCCTGAATGAATTGATCGGTGTTATCGCCGTTCGCTTCTTTCCATGCGATGAATGGCGACACATAATAGGCGCCCATTCGCATGGCTTGTAGCCCCTGTGATGCTGAAAAGCACAACGTCAAGTTAGAACGAATGCCTTCTTCTTTGAGAATCTTGCACGCCTTGAAGCCGTGTTCCGTCGAAGGTATTTTGATCACGAAGTTGGGGCTAAGTTTCGATAACTTGCGCCCTTCTTCGACAATCGCCTGATAATCTTCGTGATAATGGGGGTTGGTTTGGGTCGAAACGCTCTTGTCTGTTCCGGCAACCATGTCCCCAATTTCTTGAATCACCTGTATGAACGGCTTACCCGATGCTTGTACATGGCGCGGATTAGTCGTAATGCCGTCAATGTCCCAAAGGTCAAGCGCATAGCGTATTTCGTCAGTAAGTGCGCTGTCGAGAAATAGTTTCACAGTCTACTCCTTATTTCATGCCCGTCGTGGCGATCCCCGATGTGATGTAACGCTGCAAAAACGCAAATACAAACGTGATCGGCAGAAGTGTCAAAACAGTCATCGCTAAAATCAAATTCCACTGAACATTGAGTTCCCCCTGAAACGAATTTAACCCCACTTGAAGCGTAAAGAGTTCGCTTCGGCTTAACACCACGAGGGGCCACAGGAAATCGTTCCAGCGCCACATAATCGAGAAAATCGCCAGAACAGCGAGAGCGGGACGCGCTAATGGCAGAATAATCTGCAAGTAGATGCGCCATTCACTCGCGCCGTCAATCCGTGCCGAGTCAATCAATTCGTCGGGGATCGTCAACATATATTGACGCAGCAAAAATACGCCTGTGGGGGTGGCAGCCGCCGGAACGATCACGCCGAGCAAATTATTATTCCAGCCAATTTGGGTGATGACCAGAAACACAGGGATCAAGATTACAGAGAGCGGCACCATCAGCGTCCCAATCGTGAGCAGCAAAATCGAGTCTTTCCCGCGAAACTGGTATTTGCTCAAGGCGAACGCCGCCATGCTGTTGATCAACAGCGTGAGGAATGTCGCCAGCGCCGTCACAACTATACTGTTGCGTAGATAAACCCAAAAATTGAAACGGGTGACGCCTTCCGCGTAGTTTTCTAACCCAAAATAGACCGATTCGACGGGCGTCCGTTGGTTGATGTTCACGCGCACGATTTCGCCCGGAGTCACCGGATCAACCATT
>JBBQRJ010000422.1:0-4613 GCA_038214955.1 Aggregatilineales bacterium
GGGAGAGTTCCGACTTGTGACCACTTCTCAGCAGGTACGCCAAGCGCCGCCGCCATTACCCGTTGATTCGATGCCGCATACTCGCTGATCATCTCGTCAACGCTCAAGGTTTGGCGTTTCTCCACCTGTGAATCGTTGAAGATGTAGGGTCCTTCTGACCCTAATTCGCTTAACGTCGGCGTGAGGATGGGCGCGGCGCTAAATTCGCTCAGGAGTTCTTCCAGTAAAACTTCATACGATGCCAGATGCGCGATGATGTGTTTCACCGACCACCACCCGCATACCCCTTTACGTTCCCATTCTGATGGCGGGATGCGTGCCAGCGAGTCCTGCAAAGTCGTCTCACCATATTTGAGAATGTCCAACGGATTCATATCGCCCCCTGTGCCTGTCTGTGTTTGTCGAAAACCAGTATAGAACATCTTTGAAAAATCTCCCCCCTTGTGACAGGCTGTCCCACCTGTTTGCGTAGTTCATCCCTAATACTCTCCATAATCTCATCCTCTTTTGTTGGCTACCCTCCGGTCAAGTGTTATACTTGCCCACAAATCAAATTGTTTGTAAATCGCGTTCGGCGGCATCGCTGTTCCACAAGCCGCCACCTCGAAAATTGCCACTGAGGAGTTATTTACCTTGACCTCGCTTGTCTACACCCTTACGGAAACGCTGCGGTATCGCGGCGCTATCGGTCAGTGGAGCTGGGTACTCCACCGGCTCACAGGTTTGGGCGTCGTCCTATTCCTGACCCTGCATGTCATTGACACATCATGGGCGGTTTTCTACCCCGAATTGTACGTGCGTGCGATTGGCGCGTATCAAAGCCCATTGTTCACCATTGGCGAATTTGGACTCGTTGCCGCTGTTGTCTATCATGCGTTCAATGGGCTGCGTATCGCCATTTTCGATGCGCGTCCTGTGCTGTGGAAGCATCAAGCACGGGCAGCGTATTTCGTGTTGGGCGGCACGGTGCTGCTTCTAATCCCCGTGTTCCTGCTCATGTTCACGCACGTTCTGGAATTCTACCAGTCGGGCAAACCCGTTTTACCGCTGATCGATGTGCTGCTTGAACAACTGCCGTTCGCCATCGGGATTGCGGGCGCGGCGATTGTGGCGATCATCGTTTCGGCGGCGATTGGTGTGGTCACGGGCAACAAGAAACCGGGCAAAGTCAGTAAGGGCATGGGCAGCCCGATTGAACGGTTCTGGTGGTCGTTCATGCGCGTCAGCGGGTTGATCATTCTGCCGCTCGTGTTCGGTCACTTGGCGTTATCACACATCGTACAGGGCGTGTTTGACATCACCGTAGCCGGATCAACGGTTGCCGGAACACTAATCGACAACAACGCTAACAGCATCCTTGCCAACGGCATCAACGATTCGGGGACTGCCGTCGAATATGTGGCTGAACGCTGGAATTTCCTCGTCGCGGGTGTTGCGATCTGGCGTATTTATGACATTTTGCTGCTGGCAACGGTCACGCTGCACGGCTTCAATGGCTTGCGCTACGTCCTCACCGATTATACGAACGAGAACGCGCTCTTTCGTCGTGCCGCCGTCATTCTTTGTATTATCGCGGGTGTGGTGCTGCTGACGGTGGGCGGGTTGGCGCTCGTGAGTTCAATTGGTACAGATGCGGTACGTGCAGCGAGCGAAGCGGCGCGTAACATGGGATTAGGGGAATAACACAGTTAAAAGTAGAAAGTTAAAAGTCAAAAGTGTTTCGCAGTTCCTTTTAACTTTCCACTTTTAACTTTTAACTAAACAACGGTAGTTGAGGTTTCAGGGGTTATTCAATGAAGACACATCAATACGAGGCGCTGATCGTAGGCGCGGGCGGCGCTGGTTTGATGGCAGCCCTGTACGCGACGAAAGGCGGGGCGAAAGTCGCCGTCCTCAGCAAGTTGTACCCCACGCGCAGCCATACCGGGACGGCGCAGGGTGGAATCGGCGCGGCGCTTGGCAATCTTGAAGAAGACAGCCCACTGTGGCACGCCTATGATACGGTCAAAGGGGGCGACTATCTGGCAGATCAAAACGCGGTCAAGGTGCTGGCAGAAGAAGCCATTGACGCGGTGATCGAACTGGAACACATGGGTTTACCGTTTGACCGCACGCCCGAAGGCAAAATCAGCCAGCGGCGTTTTGGCGGTCATACCAGCAATTTTGGTAAAGACCCGGTGCGCCGTGCCTGTCATGCCGCTGACCGCACGGGTCACATGATTTTGCAGACGCTGTATCAACAGTGCATCAAGCATAACGTCACGTTTTTTGATGAATTTCACGTCATCGACATCATTAAGAACAACGGCGCGGTGGTCGGTGTGGTGGCAATTGAACTGACGACGGGCGAACTGCACACCTTTCACAGCAAAGCAACCCTGTTTGCGACGGGTGGATGGGGGCGCGTGTGGTCGGTGACGAGCAACGCGCACAGCCTCACCGGAGACGGCGCGGCAGTCGTGTATCGGCGCGGCATTCCTCTGCAAGACCTTGAGTTTTATCAAATTCACCCTACGGGCATCTACAAAATGGGGATTTTGATCACCGAAGGAGTGCGCGGTGAAGGCGGTGTTCTGATCAACCGTCACGGCGAACGCTTCATGGAGAAGTACGCGCCCAACATCAAAGACCTTGCCAGTCGTGATGTCGTCAGCCGGGCGATTTATCTTGAAATTCGCGCTGGCAACGGGATTAAGGGCAAAGATTACGTCTATCTGGATGTCACGCCCACGACGGTCAACCGTTATATGGCGGAAGCGGGCAGAACTGATCGCCTGACCGAAGAAGATATTGAGAAGAAGCTGCCCGACATTCTGGAATTTTGCCGCGTCTATCTGGGAGTTGATCCGGTTAAAGAACCGATGCCCATTCAGCCGACGGCGCATTATGCGATGGGCGGCATTCCCACCAACATCAACGCAGAAGCCGTCAGCGACGAAAACTGGACGGTCATTCCCGGTTTGTACGCGGCGGGCGAAGTGGCGTGCGTAAGCTGTCACGGGGCAAACCGACTCGGCACGAACTCGCTGGTCGATCTCGTGGTGTTCGGGCGGCGCGGCGGCAAATCAATTGCCGATTACGTCAAACATGCCGATTTTGTGCCGCTGCCTTCCAACCCTGAACGCGAAGTCGCCGCCGAACTGGAACGCATCCGTACCAGCAGTGGCAAGACTCGCCCCGGCGAACTACGTAAGACGATGCAGCAAACCATGATGGATAACGTCGGCGTGTTCCGCGAACAGGCGAACATGGAAAAAGCGTTGGAAACCGTGCGCGAACTGAAAGATCGCTATAACAACGATCTGCACATTGACGACAAGGGGCGCAAGTTCAACACCGACCTGTTGGAAGCGTGGGAATTGGGCTGCTTGCTGGATATGGCAGAACTAACGACCATCAGCGCCATGAACCGCAAAGAGAGTCGCGGCGGTCACTACCGTGAGGATTTCTCGCAGCGCGACGACGAGAATTGGCTCGTGCATTCGCTGTTGACGAAACCCGAAAGCGAAGCGCCCTATCATCAAGGCGCACAAGACCCGATTGTGAACATCAATAAGAAAGTCGATATGTCATTGGCGGAAACTGACGAACGGTTTAAGCCAAAAGTTCGCACATACTAAAAGAAGTAGAAAGTTAAAAGTAGAAAGTTAAAAGTGAAATACATAGTAGGGATGTGGTGAATCTTCTGGTGTTGTTCCGACAAGGCATCCCAAGAAGATCGCTAATCCACCACATCGATCACTTTTAACTTTTGACTTTTGACTTTTAACTCGTCAAAAGTTATCTGAGGACTCGATAAATGGATGTAACGTTCCGTATCCGGCGGTTTAACCCGGAAGATGAAACCAAAAAGCGTCCCTACTTCCAAGAATTTACGCTGACGGAAGTCGAAGAAAATGATCGCATTCTGGAACTGCTGCACCGCATCAAGTGGGAGCAGGATGGCACGTTGACTTTGCGGCGTGCGTGCGCTCATGGCATTTGCGGCTCGGACGCGGTGCGAATCAATGGGGCGAATCGGCTGGCGTGCAAAGTGCTGGCGCGTGAGTTTGTCAACGGAGATCGCCCGGTCAAAATTCAGGTCGAACCGATTCTGGGGCTGCCTGTCCTCAAAGACCTTTGCGTCGATATGGAACCGTTCTTCGACAATTACAAGCGCGTGATGCCGTTCTTCATCAACGACTCGCCTGTGCCAGAAGGCGGACGCGAACGCTTTCAGACTCAAGAAGACCGCGAAAAGTTTGACGACACAACCAAATGTATTTTGTGCGCGTGCTGTACGACTTCTTGCCCATCGTATTGGGGCAACGGCGACTATGTGGGACCCGCCGCGATTGTGCAAGCGCATCGCTTCATCTTCGACACCCGCGATGAGGGCGCGAAAGAACGGCTCGACATTCTGGCGCAGCCGAACGGCGTGTGGCGCTGCCGCACAATCTACAACTGCACGCCCGCCTGTCCGCGTGATATTCAGGTGACACGCGCCATCGGTGAAGTCAAGCTGGCGATTCAGAAGGGATCGCCCGACGGCATTATCACCGAAGTCGCATCACACAGTCACCCCGGCAGCGGCTGATAAAGTAGCCTCACCCCCCCCCGACCCCCCAACCCAA
>JBBQRJ010000423.1:0-4595 GCA_038214955.1 Aggregatilineales bacterium
GTACTGCGCGTAGCCACGACCGAGGGGAGCGGCATCTGTCCAGCGCTCACCATTCACCCATACAGGGAAGATCGGCTTGCCGTTGTCCTCGGCAATCGCCAACTCGTCGCGCACATAGCGAGATTTGCGTGCCTCAGGCGAAGCGAGGAAAAGCACCCCGTCAGCGCGCTTGAGCGCATCGCGGATGGCATCCTCCCAGTCCGGCGCGCCCACCTTCAATCCGATGCGGTCAATCCACAGGTTCAGCCCGGCGGCGCTCAGGTCGCCGCTCAGCCGATCCGCAAACGCAGCATCAACGGTCGAATACGAGATGAAAATGAGCTTACCGCCCTCGGTCGCTACCACGTAATCGGCTACCGGGACAGCCGCCGCGTAGATGGCAGCGCGCAGATCGGCGATTTGCTTCTGCTTATCAACTCCGACTTGCGGGCGGATCGCCTCCAGCAGCGCCCATAGGGCGGGCTTGCCGGGTTCAACCTCCCCATAGTCGATCAGCCGAAATAGGAGGCGGCGGGTGAATGCTTGCGGTGCGCCGCTCGTGTCAATGTCCGGTTTGCTGGATGCGCCCGCAAAGATCAGGTCAATCAGGGCGCGGCGTTCGTTCTCACTGCCGCACAACGGCTGGACGAGTTCAACAATCGTTTTGATGTTCGCGGCGCTCAGTTGCGGCATGGAATCGTCTCATATCGGGTTAGTCTGTTCGTCAGTAGGGCAACTATAACACGAAAAGAATCTACCCCGAACAGATCTGCTTATAAGCACAGATATTGCCGGGTGTCATCGCTGTCACCATGTCACCGCATTCAATAAAGCAGTTCCGCACAAATTTGAAAATGATCCCCCACCCACTAAGTCCCTGCCAGATTGACGATCTGCACCTGATGACAGCGGTGACACGGGTGACGCTTATTCGTAGATGCTCATCAGCCCCCTAGCGGGCATACAGGGGCGTCGTCGGTAATGCCGTACTGCACGCGCTGTTCGGCGGATAACTCCAGTGGCTGGCGGGCACAGAACGACGCGATCACCTCGTCCAGATCGACGCGCCAGAGATACACGCGATTGTCCTGTTCACTGCCTGTGACGACAAACTGGCTGTCGGGCGAAAATTCTGCGTAGTACAGCGCATTGGTCGTGCGATTGTTCAGCACGCGCACGATTTCGCCCGTCTCTGTATTCCAGATGCGTGCTGTACCGTCCCAGCTTGCGGTGACGATGAATCTGCCATCCGGCGAAAAACGGGTTGTCCAGATCGTATCGGTATGACCGATCAGTGTATGCACAATTTCTCCGGTCGCGATATCTAGGATGTAACCAGTCCCGTTGGTGCTTCCTGTGGCGATCAGCGTTCCATCGGGCGAAAAATCGGCGTAGGCAAACGGTTCGCCAATGTCGAAAATCCTGATGAGGTCGCCCGTCGCGACATCCCAGAGTCGGACCGTGCCATCACTACTGCTGGTAAGCACTGATGTGCCATCAGGTGAAAACCTCGTGCCGGAAATTACCCCAGTATGTCCGGTGAGGACATGCAGCGTCTCGCCCGTCGCGATATCCCAGATGCGCGCGGTCAGGTCAAAACTACCGCTGACAACCTTTGTACCATCCGGGGAAATATCGGAGAAATTGCCCACCTGAGTGAATCCGGCGAATTCGCGCAGGGTTTCGCCGGTGTCCGCATCGATGAGATACAGTGACAGGTCACTGTCAGACTCCATAACGGCAACCAGAGTTTGTCCGTCCGGCGAAAGATCGAGTACGCGGATGGGTTGCTCGTAGGTGATGATCAGATCAAACGACTCTTCCGTCAGGCTCCAGCGCGAATAGACGCCAAAACTGCCGACATACAGGTTTTCACCATCGGGTGAGAAACGCGGAGAACGTGCGTGATCGAACTGATCGCTGACGAGTGGGCGTGGTTCCTGCGGGAAGGTCAAATCCCATGCGAACGCAGTATTCCATTGCGGCATGAGCAGTGAATCGCCATCGGGCGAAATATCGAGCGCAAGAATCCGATTATTGACCAGATAGCGCCCTAGCTCCCGTCCTGTCTGCGCGTCCCACTGGATGGCGACTCCTGAACTATCCCCGGTGACGATCACATTTCGATTGGAGTCGTAGTCGGCGTTGTAAATACGGTCTCTGTGTCCGTCAAACTGGCTCAACAGGGTACAGGTCTCCAGATTCCATGCATAGGCAATATTATCGTCCTAGGTCGCGATCACCCCAATCGGATGGTCATTCCCCCACGAAAACATGCTCCACGGTGCAGTCCCCGCTTCCAGAAGGGTACAGGTCGCTTCACCGGTTTGCGCATCTTCCAGATAGACGCGATTTTCTTCGCCTCTGATCGCGAAGCGCAATCCCCCATCCTGAGCATAGACAAGACCCATCAATTCATGGGTGTCATCTATCGCTGTTGGATAGCTTTCCAGCCGTTCGCCCGACTCTGTATCCCATAGCTGATGGGCATCATTCATCCATACAATGATTTTGCTGCCGTCGGGTGAAAACGACGCATAATACGGTTCGGACTCATTGATATAGGTGCGTATCAGGGTTCCGGTCGCGGTATCCCATAACAATGCGTCAAGGTTGCCTATCCCTGTCGTGAGCAGGGTCGCGCCGTCCGGTGAAAAAACGACACTTCCGGCAATTTCATCCTGCGCCAATAAGCGCAGTTCTTCGCCAGTCACGGCATTGTAAATGCGCGTACCACCCTCGGTGGAAGTCGCGACGAGCGTCCCATCAGGGGAATACGCCACACTATACAATTCGAACTGATGTCCGGTATACGTTTGCTGGATCACGCCCTGCCTGCTGGCACGCATGAGGGCGGCATCCGCGCCCGCGCTGTAGCCATACGCCAGACTGCGGATTGCCAGCGCCATGCCGACATTGCCCGATGCGTTGTTGTCCATCGCTTCGTTTGCCGACAGGTACAGGCGCTGTTGTTCCGCACGACCGAAATTCGCGTCGCTGGTCGCCAGCGCATTGCGGGTGTTATCGCGTTCGGTCTGTGCTTCGCTGGCGTTGTTCACGGCGAGCGTAGTCAATCCCGCCGCGACGATCACCGCGACCAGCAAAATCCCTACCAGCCCGCGCAAAAAGGTTTGCGACCGCTGTTCAAGGCGTTTTTCGCGCTGCTGCCGTTCGCTTTCCGCATCGGTCTCGCGCCGGCGCTGCATCAGGCTGGCATCGAGAAATTCATGTTCTTTGGGGGTGAGCGAAAGCGTGGTGTCGTGCGTCCATGCTTCAAATTGAGTCAGGCGTGATCCACGCGCCAGAAAACTGGACTCGCGCTCATTGGCTCGCCATTCTTCCGCCATCCCCGCGAGCTGCCGTTGCAATTTGATGTCATCGCGGCTTTCGTTCAACCATACTTGCAGCCGTTCCCATTCACGCAGCAGCGCCTCGTGCGCCAATTCGACAGTTGGCGTGCGCGTAGCCGGATCGGTATCCAGCGAAAACAGCCGAAATTGAGAGAATGCGTCCAGAATTTCGTCCAATGTGTCGTTATCGGTGGAAATCGCTCGTAATTCCGATTGCGCCGTGCGCCGCCGTGTGTCTTCCACCCCTTCGCCCAGCGTGACCAGTCGCAGAAAAATCTGACGGGTGAGCGTGCGTCCGCCTTCATCTAGGCTCAGATACACTTCTTCGGCGCGCTTTGCCAATGCACCGATGGTGCCACCAATCACCTGATATGCCTCACGAGTTAACACACGTCCCTGTCGGCTCGAAGGTCACGCCAATACGTTCTACAGGTCGTGCGATAGCGCGTTCCAGTTCTTCCGACGACAGCGGCATGATCGTTTCCAATCGATTGCGCACCAGTTCGCCAAATTTTGAGTAGAGCAACGGGCGATCATAAAAATCAGCACGCAGGGTCATGATCACGCGCACGCGACTACGCGGTTCAGTGATGGCGGCGTAAATCAGGTCGAGAAACTGCTTTCGCTCGGCTTCATCCTGTATCAGCGTGAACACTTCCTCGAACTGGTCGATGACGATTACCAGTTCTGTCCCATCATTAGGAAGAATCAGACCAGCAACCCGTACTAATCCACGATTATCGCGTTGAAGCTGTTCGTTCAGGCTGCTGGTCTGGTTGGCGGCGACTCGCGTTAACGCCACTTCGAGTTCATCCAATGGATGCGCGCCGGGCAGCATTTCGACCACAAACCATTTCTCTGAACCTACAAGTGCGCCACGCCAAATCGCCGGAATCAGTCCCGCCTTGACTAAACTGGATTTCCCACTCCCGCTCGGTCCCACGACTGCCAGAAAGCGGCTGTACTCGTCGGTTTCGCCCATGCGTTTAACCAGCTTCTCCGTGATCTTCTCGCGCCCGAAAAAGTCCTGATTATCGGCTGATTGAAACGCGAGCAACCCCTTGTAAGGATTCGCCGGATGAAAATCATCGGTACGAATGACGACCGTGGCGGGATACTCACCCGGTTTCACGATCAGATGCAGTTCTCTCGAACGAACAATCGCCTGCACTCTGCTGCGCACTCCCAGCTTGCCGTAAAGCTGGTTGACATGCCATTTGACAGTGCCGAGTGTGAGCGTCAAGCGCTGTGCGATCTCTTTGTTGG
>JBBQRJ010000424.1:0-4594 GCA_038214955.1 Aggregatilineales bacterium
TTCTGCCGCCCGACCCTCAAAGGATCGGGCTATGGGAAGAAAGCCCCGTGAACGGGGCTAAACAGCCTCCATTAGGAGGCTTACAGGCTTTTCTGGTAGTCGGAGGCAGTGTAGGGACGCCCAACGGGGCGTCCGCTGTATCCTTTCAGACAAACGGACGTGCCGTTGCACGTCCCTACGAAAAACAGGTGTTGACCCCTCTCCTATTTTCGGAGAGGGGATTTAGAGGTGAAGTTATCTTTTCTTATTCCCCGTTGGCGGTGACTTCGACCTCAAGAGGTTCGTAGTCTGCGCCCGTCGCATCGAGGTCGCTCATGTCAGCTTGCAAGCTGTCGAGAGCGGCTTGCGCGAGGTCGGTACGATAGCTCACGCCTTCGCCTTCGGCTGCTGTCGTGATAATGCCATAGTCCAGCGCGATCTGTGCGGTGATGTCAAAGGCGTCTGCATCCAACAAGCCGATGCCATTTTCCGAGGGCCATACCAGCTTATTGACTTCGTTCATCTGCCACAGTTGATGACCTTCACCGAGCGTTGGACCCGCTTCGAGGACATAGCCGACACAGGCTTCTGCATCATCACGGCAGGCGATCCAGCCCCGGAATGAGGCACGCAGGAACTTGATGGCAATTTCTTCGTTGCCTTCTTCTGCCAACCATTCAGCACGGGCGAAAATGCCGTCTTCCAGCATTGCCGTGCCAAATTCGTTGAAGTCGAGGACGTTCAGGTCTTCCAGTGTGTAAACAGGGAACGCGCCATCTTCCGCGACGAATTCCAACACCTGCGCCAATTCGTTGTAGGTCATGGCAGAGGCGGCGTCAATTTCGCGGTTCAGGAAAGCATTCATATCGAACGCTTGCTGTGCGATGGTGACATCATCGGGGTTTTCAGTATCAAAGCCCGCCTGAGTCAGCGCGGCGAAGGTGGGGAACTGATTACCGCAGCACCACACGCCGACGACTTTCCCGCCCAGATCGCCAAATTCGGTCAAACCGCTGTCTCCCCATGTGATCTGACGCATCCCCGAACGCTGGTAAATCTGCGCGATGTTGACCACATCCTGACCGGTTTCACGGGTCGCCAGCAAATTCCCCATCCAGTCGATGCCGAACTCGACATCGCCCGACGCGACCAACTGCTGCGGGTTAATGTCTACGCCCGCCGCGATGATCTCTACGTCTAAACCTTCTTCTTCATAATAGCCGAGAGCTTCCGCCGCGTAATACCCGGCGAACTGGGCTTGAGGTACCCACTTCAACACAAGGCTGACCGGAGTCAAGTCTTGCGCCGCTACGCTTGGAACGAGCGCGAGAACCAGTAGTGCGACTACCAACAGAAACATCTTACGCATTTTTATTGAACTCCTTGAATAGTGGTTGAAACCCTATTTCTCGCGGAACGAGACATGCCACGACATCAGCGCCCGTTCCACGGCAGAAACCAGCATATAAAACATAATTCCGAACAGCGCGGCGATCAAAATGGCAGACCACGCCTCAGGGTATTTGAACAAGCCCGCATCATCGCGGATTCGGTAGCCTAGCCCGGTTGTCGCGCCGCCGAAATACTCGCTGACAATCGCGCCGATCATCGAGAGCGTCGTCGCCACTTTCAACGCCGAGAAAATATACGGCAGGGCGTTGGGCAAGCGCAATTTGCGGAAAATATCCCACTGAGACGCCGCGTAGGACTTCATCAATTCCAGCGACAGCACATCGACAGAGGTCAAGCCGCGCACGGTGCTGATCATCGCCGGGAAGTAGGTCAGCATGGCGACAATCGCAATTTTCGATACCGGATTGAGCGCCCCGAACCAGTTGTTGAAGATCGGCGCAAGCGCGATGATCGGAATGGCGTTGATCGCTACGGCGACGGGGAGCATCGCTTTACTGAACGCGGTGAACCGCGCCGCGAAAATCCCCGTCAACATGCCCGCGCCGCACCCCACGACGAATCCCCAGAAGGCATTCTGGAACGTATTCCAGCCCGCCGATACGAGACGCGGGTAGGTTTCTGCAAATGTGCCGCCGATCACTGAGGGGCGCGGGAGCAAGAATTCTTGAATCCTAAAGACGTTGATCAAGCCTTCCCACAGCACAAGCACGATTACGGCGACGATGAGCGCGGCACTCTGCTTTCTGAGTGATTTCCGGTATACATCGAGGCGCGTCCACGGCTGCCACAGCAAAATCACCGCAAGATAGGCGGGATAGACAAACAGGGTCGTCAGGGAAAGGGCTTGTTCCAGCGGCGCAAGCGGTGATGCATCGTTGAGGCGTTCCACGAACACGGTTTGATCGATCCCGAAGATCGCGCCGCTCAGGTTGAAGTCAAAGAGAATCGCCAGCACCACAAACAGTATATACAGAATCAGGATGATCGTCGCCCCTGTTTTCAGGGGGTTGTTACGCAGCGTGCGCGGTTTGCCGATCAACGCGGCGGCGGCGATGACCAAGCCAACCGCCATGACAGGTTGCAGAGTCGCATTGCGAAACGCTGACCCGAACTGTGTGTTGAACTGCATTAACGGGTTCTGGATGTGATAGGTCACGGCGATCAGGAAGATCGTCACGACGGCGATCAGGTCACGATCCAACGTGCGCGGTTCGGCACTCAAATCTGCCGTTTTGCTGTAAACGGGGGCAAGATCGCTCACCGGATGCGACGTGAGTTTCAACGTATCGCTCATTCCCCGATTCCCAAGCCCGACCCGACGCCATGTCGCAGGGCATGACGGACACGATTCGTCAGGTGGAAGAAGTTGTCTAAGTCGCGGGTTTCAGCCCCTCGCGGACGCGGCAAATCAATGTCGATGATCTCTGAGATGCGTCCCGGACGCGGTGACATCACGACCACCCGTGAGGACAAATACACCGCCTCGGTGATGCTGTGCGTCACGAAAATGACGGTCATGCCGCCCAACGCGCCCCAAATATTCAAGAGTTCGTTATTCATGCGTTCGCGGGTCATTTCGTCTAGTGCGCCGAACGGCTCATCCATCAGCAAAATGTTCGGCTCGAAGGCGAGGGCGCGGGCAATGCTGACGCGCTGCTGCATCCCGCCGGAAAGCTGCCAGGGGTATTTATTCTCGAAGTCGCTCAATTCCACCAGCTTGAGCATTTCGCGGGCGCGGGCGTCGCGCTTTTCGCGGGAATACTTCATGATTTCGAGCGGGAGCTGCACATTTTTGATCACCGTGCGCCATTCGTAAAGCGTCGGGCTTTGGAATACGAACCCGTAATCGCGGTCTTTGCGGGCAACTTCGGGACTCTTGCCGTTCACAGTGATCGCGCCAGAGGACGCTTGCACGAGGTCGGCTATGATGCGTAGCAGAGTCGATTTGCCACAGCCCGAAGGACCGATCAGCGAGACGAATTCGCCCTGCTGTACATCCAAACTAATGTCTTCGAGCGCGTGAACGTTCAAACCGTCCGCGCCGCGAAAAGTTTTTGACAGGTTATTAATGGAAATGATGGATGCCATAAAGCCTCAAAAGTTTACAGTTCATAGTTTACGGTTGACAGTTAAAAACTCACCTTAGGCAGGGTGTCAGTTTGACCCCCACCCCGCTCGCTGCGCTCGCCTCCCTCCCCCGAATTCAGGGGAGGGCGCAAACAGAGTCTGCTTGCTCCCCTCCTCGAATTCGGGGAGGGGTCGGGGGTGGGGTCAGAAATAACGATCTGCGTAAGGTGAGTCAAAAGATTTATTTTGCTCTGACCTTAACCGACTGCGTAGCGAGTTTGAATATCCGTTCGCCCGTTTCGTAAGCAAACGATTCTGCATCGTTCAACCAGATTAAGCCGGAAGTTTCGCAGTTGACCGTCCCGCAAATCACACCCGTTTTCGGGTAGCCAACCGGCTCGACAAAGCGAACGTAATCGTTTGATTTACCTTGCGTTTTGCCATGTTCCGTACAACGTACAATCGCCATGTCGTGTCCTTTAAACTAATCGCTCGTTTCGGGTTTCCAGCGCACGACCACTCGCTCGATCACGGCGATCACCGTGAAGAACAAAATGCCGAGCAACCCCGCCGCTAAAATCGTCGCCCACAAGCGCGGCGGTGACTGGTTGTAGTAGCGGGCAAAATTGAGGATCGCAATCCCCAAGCCACTTTGAATCCCCGATGGCAGTTCGCCAATGATCGCGCCGACCACGCTGGCGGTTGCGGAAATCTTCAACGCCGTGAAAATTTGCGGGAGCGCGTTCGGCAAACGCAGTTTGACCAGAATGTCGAAGCGGCTGGCAGCATACGTCTGCATGAGTTCAAGCGCCGTCTCTGGCACAGAGGTTAACCCGCGCAGTGTGTAGATGGTCACGGGGAAAAACGTCAGGTAAGCGGCGATCATCGGCACAGACCATTCCGTCGCGCCCATGCGTCCCATCCAGATCACGACCATCGGCGCAACCGCGAGGATCGGCACGGTCTGCGAAGCGATCACGTAAGGGAGCAGACCACGCTGCAACAGTGACGAATGTGCGAACACGACTGCCAGCGTAAAACCGATCATGCCACCCATGATGAACCCGCGCAGCGCCGCCCACAGCGTATACAAGCCGGACTCGATCAACATCTGGTAGAGCGGAGCGCCGTTACG
>JBBQRJ010000425.1:0-4585 GCA_038214955.1 Aggregatilineales bacterium
ATCACCACTGCCCGTGGCATCGACGCCGACGACCTGAATGTTTGCCTGATCGTTGCCTAACACGGTCTGGTATTCTGTCCAGTTCATGTAGGTGATCGCGCCTTCGACGTTGGCAGTCGCGGCGGCACGGTACAGGGGATCGTCGTCCAGTTCGATGTCGATGCGATTGATCCCGGTTAGACCGATGGTCTTTTGCAGCAGCACATCCGTCACCCAATTGATGGTGGACGGCGCGAACAGGGTGGGCGCAGTCGCCGGGAAACCAGCGCGAACCTGATCCCACGTTGTAAGGGTGGTAGCGGCATTCCAGACTGTGCCGAGTTCGGCGGTGGTCAAGCAGGTGAGGTAGGGGCTTGCACCGTTCGCCAGCAAGACGACTGCCTGATGACCGAGATCAATGGGAGTGAGGGTGATGTTGTTCGCCGCGCAGTTGTCCTGCTGTTCTTGCGTCAAATCACCTGTCACGGCGATCAGATCAAGTTCACCGTTGCACAGGCGGCGGATACCCGCTTGTTCGCCTTCAATGGTCACGTTGCCGGTGACGCCAGCGTACTGGGTTGAGAATGTGTTGGTTATGGCGTTGAGGTAGCTTGCGCCCGCCGCTGATCCGCCGATGTTCACCGTGCCGCTGACGCTTGGCAGGATGTTAAAACCGGTCACATCGGCGCTAAACTCACGCCCGCGCCGTCCTTCAGTGAGGATGGCACGATCATTTTCATAGGCGGCGGCTGTCGCGGCAGTGAAACCCATCGTTTCGGCGTTGACAGCCGTGTTCTCGCCCACCAATGCATTCAAAAACTCGGTGAGACCGGGCTTTTCGAGGTTGTTGGCGTTGACGTAGACGAATAATCGCTGACCCGCTGTGTAGGTGCGACCCTCCAACGTTTCGGCAGAAGGCGCGGCGCACCCTGCATCACCCGCGTTCAACTCAAGAATTTTCACGCCGCCTGCTAGTGCTTCCGAGAGGGAGACCACACCGACTGTACCGGGAGTCGCGTTGACCGCGCTGATAATTTCTTCGGATGAGAGGATAGATGCATCAATGCGAATGCCGTCCCCTTCAACCACTGAATCAAGGAGGGCGAAGGTGGGGGTATTTTGCGCGGGAACATTTAGGCTCAAAGGCGTATCAGGAAACTCGGCATTAATCTGATTCCAATTGATATTTAGGCTCGATGGAGCAAACAGCGCATTCAGTTCGTCGGTTGTAAGGCATTCGGCAAAGGTATTTTCAGGATGGGTGACGACGGCGACCATATTGTGCGCCACGACTAATTCTAGGTAGGTGATGCCGCTGCGTAAGCAGTTGCCATCTTCATCGCCGGAAATGGGACGGGTTGTCGCTGCAAGGTCGCCTTCACCCCGACAGAAACTCGCAAAACCATTGTTCGTACCGGTCACGGTTATAGCGAGCGCCGCCCCGCTGGTGTTGGCGACTTCTTCGAGGAGGGGGGTGACGATCCCCGATCCAACAACGCTGAGACTCACGTCCTCTTGTGCTAAGAGGAGCATGGGGGCGATTAGAAGCGCAAGCAGGGCGAGCATCCCAACTTGGCGCGAGAGAAAACTCATCAGTGGTGGCTCCTTGTGGATAGCGTATAATTGTGAAAACTGCTCTCATTGTAGCGTGATGCGGGGGTTTTTCCAGACGCATTTTAGGGTGGATTGATCAAACCTTGGAACAAAGCATTTATGACATGGTAGGCGGTGAACCTACCTTCAAGCGACTCGTTGATATTTTTTATGCCAGAGTGGAAGCTGACCCCGTGCTGCGTCCGCTGTTTCCTGATGATCTTGCAGAGGGAAAGCGCTGGCAGTATCTATTCTTGATGCAATTGTTCGGCGGTCAAGGGACGTATTCCGCGCTGCGCGGGCATCCCCGTTTGAGGCTGCGCCATGCGCCGTTCGTGATTGACAAAGAGGCGCGGGATCACTGGCTTGAGCATATGCTGGCGGCAGTCGATGAAGTGGGGATCACTGAACCTGCGCGAACCCAGATGCGGGACTATTTCGAGAATGCCTCGACTCACATGATCAATGTGGAGTCGCTGTAATGCAAAACGTGCCAAATAGTCGATTTGACCCCACCCCCAGCCCCTCCCCGAATTCAGGGAGGGGAGCAAACGGAAGGCTGGCGAGGGATGCTCATGGGGAATTTGATAAATCGATGTGCATGATCAACGTGGAGTCGCTGTAATGGGGTGGGTGGTTGAACTTCCTCGATTCGCCCGCATCGTGATTTGCGGGATTTTTGGGCTGACGATTACGATGCTGGTGTCTCCGCTGGTGGATGGTATCTATCTGGGACAGTTCTACAGCCCCGATACCGTGATGATTCCGGCGTTGATTTCGACTGCCGCAGGGGTGATCGTGTATGTGATTGGCTGGCGCGTATTTGTAGGCTTTGCGGGAGAACGTCCGCAGTTTACCCGTGCGCTTTTTGTCTATCTCGTACTTGGCGTCTTCGTGACTGTGTTCACTGTGACGTTATTTATTTTTAGCATGTCCCGACGTTGAGGGGCGCGATTGAGGTTTTTATGCGCGTGATTGTATGCCTAGCTTTTATATTGTTCATCGCCGCTTGCACGCCTACGCCCGAGGCGATCACCGACACGCCGACGCTTGCAGAGACACTCACGCCCACGATCACAGAGACGCCACCTCCATCAAATACACCGCTGCCGACGGGGACTCCGGTTATGCTGCCGACGCTGCCGCCCTCATGGACGCCTTTGTATACCCCTACGATGATGCGGGCAACCCAAGAACCCACAGCAACGTTCACGCCGACGATTGATCCCAATTCGACGCTGATGAGCCAACCAACGCGGGAAGAATGCGCGACGTTTGGAGTTGATTTCGCGCAAACTCCGTCAACGTTCACGATTGGGGCAGACCCGCAAGTGTACTGGCGGCGGGTTGAGGGGGCGCTCAACTACCGGATCACGCTGCGCGACGATCAATTTACTACGCTGCTGGTCATGACGACAGGCGACACGAGTTTTCGCTTCGATGGCGATTTGTTTGCGGTAGAACGTAACTATTCGTGGGATGTTCGCCCGCTGGATGTGAGCGGGAATCAGTTGTGTGTATCACGCGGGTCGGTGATTACGGCAGTTGTAGGCTAAAAACGACCTCACCCCCCTCTCCCGAAAAGTAGCCTCACCCCCCCGACCCCCTCTCCCGAAAAGTAGCCTCACCCCCCAACCCCCTCTCCGAAAAGAGGAGAGGGGGAGAAATAGCCTCACCCCCCGACCCCCTCTCCCGAAAAGAGGAGAGGGGGAGAAAGATTCTAACTGAGTTAGTCGGAGGTGGGGTCGTTTGTGCCGCGATTGAGCGTGTACAACTCGAATGCCTGTGATGTCCAGGGGAGAGCGGGTTTGAAGAACTGCTCGTATATTACTTCGGCATAGACGCGGATTTCGTACTGCGCGTCGGATGCAAGTCGCAAGCGTAGAAAGTTCATTAAGTTGAACGCATCTACTGAGAGAACCCATGTGTAATAGACGCTGAATCCCGGTAGAAACAGCCGCGCCATTTCTTTTGAGACACCCGATTCTAACGCCTCGGTATACAGCTTATAGCCCTGCTCGTAATGCGCCAGCAATTTATCGGTGAGTTCAACCGACTTTGCGGCGTCTATTTCGCCCTCGCTCGCCTGTTTGTTGCTTTTCGACTGCTGCCGCCAGACGCTCGGCACGTAAAAATCGTTCTCGTCAAAGGGGGTATAGCGTCCTGACTGCGAATTGACGCTCTGGTAATGGAACGTGCGATGACGAACCCACTGCCAATAGGTAAGCAGAGGGGCATGTATTCTAAACTTGAACTGTACCTGTTCAAAGGGGCTGGTGTGCTGGTTGCGGAGGAGATAGAACAGCAGTTTGCGGTCTGCTTCCTCGCCTTTGCTTTCGCCCATAAAGCTGACCCGTGCCGCGTTGATAATCGCCAAGTCGCCGGAAACATGGGTCGCGGGGTGGGGCATAAAGTCCAGCAGTTCGATGTAACCCTTATCAAGTACGGTGGCACGGACGCCAAGATTGACCGTTGGATTCATAAACTGATTCCCTTAGAAGCAATTTGAGAAGTTCAATTTTATCTGGATATGCTGACCCCACCCCCGACCCCTCCCCGAATTCAGGGAGGGTAGCAAGAAAAAACAAACGACTTGAGGGAATACAGAGACACTTTTCAAACGGTCTTTTAGATGAAATATTGCAGAGCGCGGCGCATCCGTTCGTCAAAGTCTTTGGGCGTTTCGGGTGGAATGGCTTGCAGCGCGGCTTGTGCTTCTGCGATGCTGTAGCCGAAGCCGATCAACGCTTCCATCACGTCTTTATCGACGCTGCCCGCCGAACTCGCCGCAATGATGCCGTCTGCGCCTTTGAGTTTGTCCTTCAACTCAAACACGATTTTCTCAGACATTTTTTTGCCAACGCCGGGAATACGCCCCAATAGGTCTGGCTGACCTGTAGCGACGGCATTTCGCAGCGTGTCGATGCTGATGGTGCTTAAGACCGAGAGCGCGAGTTTTGGACCAACGCCGCTCACCATGATCAGTTTATTGAAAACGTCACGTTCTGCAAGT
>JBBQRJ010000426.1:0-4585 GCA_038214955.1 Aggregatilineales bacterium
CCCCCACCCCGCTCGCTGCGCTCGCCTCCCTCCCCCGAATTCAGGGGAGGGCGCAAACAGGAGTGTGCTTGCTCCCCTCCTCGAATTCGGGGAGGGGTCGGGGGTGGGGTCAGAAATAACGATCTGCGTAAGGTGAGTTATTGATAAAAGGACGCGAGCAATCGCGTCCTTTTGATTCCAACGAAATCCATTTAGCGGTAAACTAGCCCGAACATCTTGGTTATCGAAAAGGCAGTGTTGATGAGTGCTGATTTTACGCCCGAATTTCTTGAACGCATCGAGAAAGCCTATTACCTGTGGTTCACGACTGTACGCGAGGACGGAATGCCACAGCCGACCCCCGTCTGGTTCATCTGGGAAAACGGTACATTCCTGATTTACACCGCCAGCCAATCGCAGAAGCATCGCAATCTGGAAGATAACCCGCATGTCGCGTTGAACTACAACAACGACGCCGACGCGGAAACCTATCTGGTGATTATGGGCGAAGCCAAAGTGGATCACACCGCGCCGCCAGCGACTCAACACCCCGCATATTTCGCAAAATATGAAACCGGAATCACGGATATTGGCATGACGCCAGAGTCGTTCGCGCAGCGGTTCACAGTGCCGATTCGCGTCACGCCCACTCACGTTCGCGGACAGTAAATTTGCGGCGATCACGCACACGCCAGCAGAAAATCATCCCAATCTAGCCCGATGACCTGATCCGCGACGTGAACGCGCAGCACACCGTCCGCGCCGAGCGCGTGCCACATGCGCGACAGGTTATCGCCATAGATGCGCGTGCGATTACATATGCCGCCTGATTCCGGTTGTACGGCAATAATATCCCCGTGACTCGTCGTGAGCAGCAGCGCGTTCCCGTAGATCGCCAGATTTGCCACTCCATTCACGCCGGGGAGCGGGGTTTGCCACAAGCCGAAATGTTCCGCGTTGTAGCCGTAGAGCGTTTCGCCGTCGAACAAAAACACGCGATCATCAGCAGCAACGGCGGACTCCGCGCCGCCCGCCGGAGCGATATTGAGGAACGGAGTCCACGCGCCGCCCGCGTCGATTTGCCATAAGCCGCCGCGTGTATAGGCGATCAGGTGATCGCTGAATGCCAGCGATCCCGCTTCGCGCAAACGCGCTTCATCGAGGATGGTCCCGTCCGTGCTGATCGTGAGCATCTCGCCGCCTGTGGTCATCACGCCAATCTGATCGCCCGCCGCAATCCAGCGTGAGACAGACGCGATCCCCTCCAGCGACCATAAGACCGTTCGTGCATCGAGGCTCAACGCGGCGAGTCCGGTTGCAGTCGGAAAAATCAGGCGATCTGGCAGAATCAGCGGAGCGCCCGTTAGCGCGATCCCCGTTTCCCACGACTCGCCTAACGTGCTGTCGATGTTGACTCGCTGTAGGCGTCCATCGCTGTAGACGACGAGCGCCGAATCGCCCGACGGAATTAAGCTGACGGCTTGCCGATCTAAGTTGATACGCCACAGCAAGCGCCCATCCTCGCTCACGCGGATCACGCGGTTGGTGTCGAGCGTGAGTAGTCCCAAGTCGGCAAGCGGGACGGGTGGCGCAAAGACTCCGCTTTCGTCGGCAAGGTCAAGCCGCCACAGGTACGCATCAGACAGCCACGTTTGCCAGTTAAGGATGAATTTGCTAGGGCGGCGCAAACCTTCATCGGCGGGGGCATTCCATGTATAACCCGCGCCGGGAATCGACGGATCGTCGGTGCGAATTTCGATATGCACATGCGGAGTCGGACGCGCATCCCCCACCGCCGCCAGCACATCACCCTGACGCACACACGAGAACGGCGCGGGGAACTGCACGCCCGTTTGATCGGTGATGTGACCGTACATGCTGTAGGCGACTGATCCGTCAGGGAAATTATGTTCAATGATGATCACGCCGCCGTCACGCCCCCACCCGTTGGGAGACGAAAAGGTCACGCGCCCGTCTGCGATGGCGTGAACATATTCGCCCACCCCATCACCGCCGTACCAGTCTTCGCCCGTGTGGTAGCGCCCTTGATGCCGATAGCTCTGTGCGCCGTAGTCTTGCATGATGGTGAAGCGCGTCGGGTCTACTGGAAAGCCGATTCCGCCTACCACGCCGCATTGAATTTGCGCGTGCGCGGGCTGAATTAGGACGAGCATTAGCAAAATAAGCAGGGGGATTACACGGCGCATAGAACATTTCCATTATCTAAACGACAATTTCACCCCTCAGCCCCACCCAGCGCAGATTGTAGGGACGCCATATATGGCGTCCGGTTTTGGTACGATGGACGCGATGGTTCGCGTCCCTACAAAACGCATTTCCCCGCTCTGTTCGGAGAGGGGGCTAAGGGTGAGGTCATATTATACCGCGTGCAAATTCAGTTTGTCGGGGTTCAGCACAATATACAGCCGATACAATTTCCCGTCGCGCCATTCGGGGATCAGCACCAGATCGATCTTTGTATAGCCATCCCACACGATGACACCCGGTGTGCCGTTGATCAGCGGCATGGTATAGCGTGTCGTCGGTTTGATTCCACGCTCGAACCCCTTGATAAACCGCCCCACATGATCCGCACCTTTAACCGGACGAGTCGCCGCCGTGACTTTGCCGCCGCCGTCGCTGATCGCTACCACGTCTTCTGCCAGCAGCGCCATCACCTGATTCACATCGCCGCTGCCCATCGCCGCGATGAATTGATGCAGCAGAGCTTCCCCGTTCGGGTCAGGCGCGGGCGGACGCGGATCGCCTAGATGCGTTTTAGCGCGGTGCATCAATTGGCGACACGCCGCCGAACTTTTGCCCATCGATTCGGCAATTTCATCATAGCTGTAGTCGAACACCTCATGCAGCAGGAAAACGGCGCGTTCCGGCGGTGACAGGTGATCAAGCAGCAGCAGGAACGCCATCGACAGCGTTTCGCGTTCCTCCATCGAGTCATCCGGTGTGAGGATCGGTTCTGGCAGCCAGTTTCCGGTGTAGACTTCACGCCGCGCCGCCGCCGACTTCAGATGATCGAGGCACAGGTTGGTCACGACGCGGGTCAAATACGCCTTCGCCGATTGAATTTCGCCCACATCACGCGCCCGTAGATAGGCTTCTTGCACCATATCTTCGGCTTCCATTGCGTTGCCCAACATACGGTAGGCAATGCCGAACAAGCGCGGACGTAGTGCCTCAAATTCTTCCATATGGAGTCCCTCGTTCATGCGGGGATTCGATACATTCCCGGCATATGCCGCTCTAAGCGCAAAACGTTGATCGTCATGCGGCAGAGCATCTCTTTGAAGACCGCGCCGCCTTTACCCGTGATAATCTGCTCACGCGGCGAATCATCGCGGTTGACCATTTGCACGAGCGCGTCACTGCGCCCCAAACTGATGCACTGTGCAAAGTAGCGGAATTCTAATGGTTTTTCCGGTGTGCCGCCCATTTTCGCGGCGATATTATCCCCCACATGCCCGCCCATCGGCATGGCAGTGTTACAGGACATGCGGATCGGGATGGGGAAATCTGCCACGAATGCCGAGTCACCTGCCGCGTACACATTGGGATGCGACACGGATCGCAGCATGTGATCCACCACGATTTGCCCGCAGTAGTTGACTGCCAGCCCCGCCTCCCGCGCCAGCGTTGGCACGGTAAAGCCCGCCGTCCATACGCACACCTCAAAGGGGATCGCCCCCTGTTCGGTGATCAGTTCGCCATCGTTCACGCTGTCTACATTCAGATGATCGCAGATTTGCACGTTCAAGCGGTTGAACACCTTGTAAAGGTGATTACGCCCTTTTTGCGAGAGTTTGCCCCCGAACGCGCCGCGTGTGACCAATACGACTTGAAGATGAGGATAGCTTTCGGCAAATTCGGACGCCGCTTCGATTCCGGTCAAGCCGCCGCCCACAATCACGACCCGCGCATCATTGGGAAGGGTGCCTAAACGCGCCGCGAGTTCGTCTGATTTGCCGGGGTCGAGGGTGTAAATGCTAGCCTCACCCCTCAACCCCCTCTCCCAAGAGAGAGGGGGAGAACCAGATGTTGTTTCCAAGTCCCCTCTCCGTTCGGAGAGGGGATTTAGGGGTGAGGCTGGCGGATCGCCCGTTTTGCTGCCGAGCGTGTAAACCAGCGAGTCGTAATTCAGCGTATGTTCGCCTGTCTCGTCTGTGTAGACCACATCTTGCGCGTCGAGATCAAGCGCGGTGACATACCCCTGCACAAATTCGACGTTTTTATGTCGCAGCATCGCCGGAAGCGAATGCTCGATCCGCTTTTCGCCCGCCGCCACCTGATGCAAACGGATGCGCTCTACGAATATCGCCCGATTGTTGATCAGCGTGACGTTTGCGCCTGCTGCCGCTAATCGCTGTGCCGCCATGATCCCTGCATAGCCGCCGCCTAAAATCACTGCATGATGTGACATGGTTCTCATTCCCTAGTTCAGCTTGATAAAAGACAAGACGAGAACCCCTAACCATTTGTGACATGGGATCAACATTACGCTCTATAATGGGTAAAATTTACTGTTACCACGAGAGAGAATTCGGATATGACTATTTCGATTACTCGCGCCACGCCCGCAGACGCCGACTCA
>JBBQRJ010000427.1:0-4555 GCA_038214955.1 Aggregatilineales bacterium
TCGATTGCTGAGGCATCGCGTATTGCGGCGGCAGCGCCGAGTCCTATCAGCGATATACGCGGCAGTGCTGATTATCGCGTCGAAATGATCCGCGTGCTGGTGTCGCGGGCGCTCAAGGCTCTCGCGGCGAATACGCACGCCGCCAACTACCCGGTTAACCCCGCGATGCTCTGGGGCGATCAGCGTGGCGCATCAGCATATATGCCGGGGCAACCGCTCGATCACGATGAGGATGAGCCGATCACCACGACGATCAACGGGCAGACGATGACCGTCCCCGGCGGGCAGAACAAAACCTTGCTGCGTTTCTTGCGAGAAGACGCGGGTTTGGTCGGCACGAAGGAAGGGTGTGCTGAAGGGGAATGCGGCGCGTGTACCATCTTCTTGGATGGTGCGGCGGTCATGGCGTGTATGGTTCCCGCACCTCGCGCACACGGCGCAGAGATCATCACGATAGAAGGGTTGCAACAAGGGGAGGAACTTCACCCCATTCAAGCAGCATTTATCGAACACGGGGCGGTACAGTGCGGTTATTGTACGCCGGGCTTTTTGATGGCGGGCGCGAAACTGTTGGAAGAACATCCCGAACCGACACGCGCCCAGATTGAAACGAGCATCACGGGCAATTTATGCCGCTGTACCGGATATTATAAGATCATTCAGGCATTTGAAGCAGCATCAAGGGGGGATCAATGAGCAGTCAAGTTGCAATAGCTAGTAAGAAGAACAATCGGCGTATGTGGCCCGTCATGGGCTTTTTGCTGATCGTTGCGCTAACGCTGTTAGCCTATACGATTGCACCCAATGTTATCGACTGGATTAAAGCGAATTTCCGCCAGTTCCGTACAGCAGGTATGACCGATGAGCAGTTACGCTTGGCTTTTACCACCATCGTGTTCGTAGTGTTCAGTCTGGTGACCGCGTTGATCATCGCAGTTTCCGCGCCCAAAAAAGCGATCAACGTCGATATGGATGAACTGTCAAAAGAACGAGTCGATATGCTTAAAGGCAAACGGGCGCGAAAGAAGCGCCAACGTCGCATCAACCGCGAATACCGGGAACACGTTGAAGGAAAGAATAAGTAACCTATGGATCGGACTGTTCCCAAGACTGGAAGCGAAGAGATTCAACTGTACATGCGAACCTATTATTCGCTGCTCAGGTCGAGTCACACGATTCAAATTGAAACGCTCGTCGAAAGCCATTTGACGATGGATTCGTCGCTGCACGTCTTGGCGCGAAGTCCGAAACCGGATGTTTCTACGTTGGTCTACAGCAGTATGCGGATGCCCGCTTGCATGATGGATGTGGATTCGGTCATCCTCGGTCAGTTGGAAAAACAGTTCATCGAGGCAGGCTACCCGATCACCGAATGGGAAAAGGTCTATGCATCGGGTCGCCGCCGCCGTACCCATTTCGATGATGAACGGCGCACGCTGGCGGTATTTGTGGTCAGCCGCTCCGACATTGACGATTTGATCCCGATGTTGACCTCATATCAAATTGAGTGGAATAAACTGCACGGCTTGCTGCAAGGCGAACTGCCGAAGTTATTTCTCGCGCAGCACCAGAACAGACTCGATCCGCTCACCGATGCTGAACTCGACATGCTGGCGAATTCGCTCCATATGGAGTCCGACGACTTGCGCCGCTTAGAAATTGCGTGGGGGAGTCGGTTCGTCCAAACGCTTGACCGTATGGCACAGGCTCGCAAGCAGTTCGGTGTCCGCTTGCTGGCGGGGTCGCTGGCAGCGTACCGACGGGCAACCGCGCATTGGTGGGACGAATTGTGCAGTCAAGTAGGGAACACGGTCAACATTTACGAGCGTCCGGTGTATTTCGTCTCCAGCAATTCGCATTCCCTCGTGAATCCGCTGACAGGTTTTGCCATCCGTGAGGAGAAGAACATCCTTCACTACTTGCAAACACGCGGGTATGCAAACTTGATGAGCGAATACCAAGCTATCCTTTCAGATCATGGCGGGCTAACGCATAAACATAATTTCCTGTACTACGTCCTCAAGAAATACTTGAGCGACGAGGGCAACCACCCGCGCCACCAGATGGCAGCAGACGAGCGCGAAATTGGCATTTACCGCGTGCCAAGCAAGCACGGCTTCGATATGGAAACGCAGGTGATCGAACTGAACAAACTGCGCCCCGACTGGCTAGACCCGCGTGTGAAAGGCGATCAGACGCTCGAATGGCTGCCCGACAGTGACGCGCTGATCATCAACATCGATTACCCGTTGGGCTTGGGCGCGTATGAAATTCTGACCCGCCTTAGCGAACAGGTATCGTATATGGTTGGTGTGTATGTTATGGGCAAAGCCGCGACGCTTAACGGACGCATCGGTGATGTGATGATCTCGAACGTGGTTCACGACGAACATTCGCAAAACACCTACTTGTTCAACAACTGCTTTAGCGCACAGGATGTTGCGCCGTTCTTGACTTACGGCACCGTGTTAGATAACCAGAAGGCGATCAGCGCGTTAGGCACATTCCTGCAAAATTCGCGCTATATGAGCGTGTTTTATCAGGAGGGCTACACGGTGATCGAAATGGAAGGCGGTCCTTACCTCTCCAGTATCTATGAAGCGGTGCGCCCAAATCGTCACCCGCAAAACGAGATCGTTACGCTGTACGGGGCACCATTTGATATTGGCATTTTGCATTATGCGTCAGACACGCCCTTCACCAAAGGCAAGAACCTGGGGACTAACCTGAGCTATTCTGGCGTTGACCCCACCTATGCGAGTTCGGTTGCCATCTTGCATCGCATTTTGACCAAAGAGGGAGAACGGATGCGCTCGATCAAGCCGCTGGTGACGGCAAATTGACTTTGCCCTCTCTATACGAGACGGCGGTAGGGACGAGTCACGCCTAGTCCTCTTGCTATTGTGAAGGGATGTATTGTGGACAAAGAGCAAACACACGCAGTTGGGCAAAGCATCCCTCGCTTTGACGCATTAAGTAAGGTCACTGGCGAGGCGTCGTACCCCGGTGATATTGACCTTGAGGGTCAGCTATGGATGAAAATCCGCTTTAGTGACCGCGCCCATGCCCGCATTTTGTCGATTGACACGAGCGAAGCCGAATCCGTGCCGGGCGTCGTGCGCGTATTCACGGCGAAAGATGTTCCCGTCAACGAATACGGCTTGGTGACGAAAGATCAACCGGTGTTGTGTGGCGTGGGCAGCACGATTCCCGATGCCGATATTGTGCGTTGCTATATGGATAACGTTGCGCTCGTTGTGGCAAAAACCGAGGCGATTGCAGCGGCGGCGGCAAAACTGATCCGTATTGAATACGAAGATTTGCCCGCAGTGTTCGATCCCGAAGCGGCAATGTTGGATGGAGCGCCGCAGCTACACGAAGACAAGCCTAACAACATTGAGATTTATTATCGCATCCGCAAAGGCGATATGGCGGCAGGGTGGGCGCAAGCAGATGTTGTCGTAGAGGGTGAATTTAGCACAGGGTATCAGGAACACGCTTATTTGCAGCCCGAAGCGGGACTTGGTTTTATTGACCAGCAGGGGCGCGTCACCGTGATTGTGGCGGGACAGTGGACGCACGAAGATCAATATTTGATCGCTCATGCGCTGAATTTGCCAGAAGATCAAGTGCGAGTCATTTACCCCGCGATTGGTGGGGCGTTCGGCGGGCGCGAAGATATGTCCGTGCAAATCGTGCTGGCGCTGGCAGCGTACACTCTGGGGCGTCCGGTCAAAATTCTGTGGAGTCGGGAAGAATCGATCCTCTACCATCACAAACGCCATCCCATCACCATCAAGGCGAAATGGGGCGCGACTCGTGAAGGGAAACTTGTCGCAATGGAAGCGCGAGTCGTCGGGGATGCGGGCGCATACAACTACACCTCAAGTAAGGTGCTGGCGAACTCGAATCTGATGATTACAGGACCTTACGAGTGTGAAAACGTCCACACCGATACCTATGCGGTGCTGACCAACAACATCCCGACGGGCGCGTTTCGAGGATTTGGCGCTCCCCAAGCCGCCTTCGCCGCCGAAGGGTTGATGAATCGCTTGGCGGTGGCGCTCAAACTTGATCCCGTCGAGATTCGTTTGCGGAACAGCATTCACGAGGGAAGCTATCTCTCGGTGGGTACGCCGCTTCCCGCAGGTGTCACCATGCCGCAGGTGATCGAACAGGCGGCACTTGAAAGCTATTGGATTAATGATGGTGGGGTATGGTCGCGTGAGCGGTTCGATGAAGAAGAACAGACGCCCTCACTCCGGCGCGGGATCGGCTTTGCGTGCGGCTTCAAGAATGTGGGCTACAGCTTTGGTTTCCCTGAACAAAGTTGGGCGACGATTGAACTGTACGGCAAAGACACCATTGATCAGGTCATCGTGCGGCATGGCGGCGCAGAAGTCGGGCAGGGGACGCATACCGTCATGGTGCAGCTTGCGGCGGAAGCCGTCGGCGTGCCGATTCAGTGTGTCAGATTAATTGGTCACGATACCGCAGAAACCCTCACATCGGGCAGCGCGTCCGCCTCTCGTTTGACGTTTATGGCGGGCAATGC
>JBBQRJ010000428.1:0-4530 GCA_038214955.1 Aggregatilineales bacterium
GTCTGCACATTCGTGTCGATGACGTTTGCATTCTGAATCGCCGTGCCAGCGCCTTCACCTCCCGGTTGACCGAGCATGAAATTGAGCAAACTGACTTCTGTCACCAACCCCAGCAGTTGATCGCGTTCCCCGACCACCGGAAGCTGTGAAATGTTGTTCGCCTTCAGTTTACCGATCACGTCGCTAACCGACTCGTTTGATTTGGCGACGATCAGGTCAGTTTTTGGCTTCTTATCCAGCACCGCTTTCACGGGGGTATCGACCCACGCATTATCTAAAAAGCGATTTTCGCGCATCCAGTTATCATCAAAAATCTTGCTCAAATAGCGCGATCCGCTGTCGGGCAGCAGTACGACCACCATTTTATCCGTGCCAAGATCATGACTCGCCGCGTAGTGCAGCGCCCCCGCTACCGCAAAACCGCACGATCCCCCAACGAACATGCCTTCTTCACGTACAAGGCGGCGGGTCATCAGAAAAGACTCTTTGTCCGTCACTTTTACCATGTCATCAATGACGCTGAAATCATAAACGGAGGGTACAAAGTCTTCGCCTACACCTTCGACTTTGTAAGCGTGTGCTTCGGTCATTTTGCCCGTATAGAAGAAGTCGTAGAGGATCGAACCAATCGGGTCAACACCGACGATCTGAATTTTCGGGTTCATCTCTTTCAGGTAGCGCCCAACCCCGGTGATCGTGCCGCCTGTCCCCATGCCCGTCACAAATACGTCGATTTTACCGCCCGTTTGCCGCCAGATTTCGGGTCCTGTCGTCTCGTAGTGCGTCTGCGGGTTGACGGGGTTGTGATACTGATTCGCTAGCACGCTGTTCGGCGTTTCTGCAACGATTTGTTTGGCGACGCTGTAGTAACTGCGCGGGTCGTCTGGTTCAACGTTGGTGGGGGTGACGACGACTCGCGCTCCATAGGCACGCAGCACGCGAATCTTTTCTTCGGACATCTTGTCGGGCATGACGAACACGCATTTGTAACCTTTGATTGCGGCGGCAATTGCCAGACCTACGCCCGTATTGCCTGACGTAGACTCGACAATCGTGCCGCCCGGTTTGATCAAACCATTGCGTTCAGCATCTTCGATGATGGTGATCCCGATGCGATCTTTCACTGATCCGCCCGGATTAAAATATTCGACCTTTGCCACCACCTGACAGCGTACCCCGCGTGCGACCCGTGACAGCCGCACCATCGGTGTATTGCCCATTGCACCCAAAATATTGTCGTGAATTTGCATAGGCTGATCAACTGCCTGTGATTCTTGTGCAACCATGTGTGGAAAATCCCTTCTGTTGGTGTAACATTTAGTCTAACAATACGTCTTGCTTGTGACAAGTAAACGCTCGCTATAATGAATCTAAACGTTAACGGATAAGGGTGAAGCATGGGACAGGACTTGCTGCAAGAGGGAATCACCGCGTTTCAGGCGGGGAATCGTACTAAAGCCCGTGAGATGTTTATGCTCGTGGTGGAAATTGACTCAAATAACGAACGTGCATGGTACTACCTTGCCGTGTTGGAAAGTGACTCAACCCTACGACGCGAATATTTGGAGCGTGTGGTTTCGATCAACCCGCAGAATCAGAAAGCACGGGAAGTATTGGATAAGTTGAAAGCCCGTGCTACTGCCCCCGCAGAGCCGCTGCCTTCTGCGCCTCCACCGCCGCCGACCACGCGATCACAACCCGCCGCACAGCCGAAACCATCGCGCATTCGGTCACTTAATCCGGCGGCAGAAGCCCCCGGCGCGGCGACTACATCCGGTTTCGCTGTGCCGATCAACATCCCCGGCGCTCCTCTTCGCGTGAGCTTTGAGAGTTTGCTGCGCGATGGGGCAGCACTTCTTCGCAGTGCGTTCCAGACTTTCGGGCGGGCGGCGGGTGTGACGTTGTTTACCAGTGAGCTTGGCAAGGCGACATGGTGGCGTTACTGGCTGCTCTCCGGTTTGGTCGCGGTGATCTGTGCGGTAGTGGCACTGACGAGTTCATTCGTGATTGTGGTTCGCTATCCGCAGTCGCTCAACAGCATTTTCAAGATTTTGCTCACGCCGCTGCTGACGATTCCCATCATTTTGGCGATGGAATTTGCTGGAGTCTATGCTTCCTACCGATGGGCGCAAACCAAAAACGGCGGCGGATCGCTGCTGCGCCACGCCTACGGAATTGCGCTGCGCTGGACGCCGCTGCTGGTCGTCTACGCGGGGATCAATTTTGTGCTGCTCGTCTTGGGCGCATCCGTCACCCTGTCATTGTTCATCATCATGGCGCTGTTCGCCGTAATCACCATTGCTGATGGCATGGACAAAATTCATGCGTTCATCGACCCACAGCAGAAGTGGTTCACAGCGGGGATCATGTTTGCGGGTGCAATTGTAGCGGGCGTCATTCTGGCGATTCTACTGGGTGCGCTTGTGTTCACCCCCGCAATCCCGTACATGATCGGTTAGCGTTATGAAATGTGTGATCTGTAAGCAAGGCGATACTCAGGCAGGTACGGTCACAGTGACGCTAGAGCGAGGCAAAACGACACTGGTGTTCAAAGGTGTACCCGCGCAAGTCTGCGAGAACTGCGGCGAAGCCTATGTTGACGATGTAACGACAGCACAATTACTTGAGGAAGCTGAAAACGCCCTTCAAGCGGGCGTACAGGTCGAAGTTCGGGAGTTCGCTACCGTTTGAAGTAGATCAGCGTTAGCGGGTGAGTCTCGCTAACCGTTCCGCCGCTTGCTGCAACAGCGCATCCGACTTGCAGAAGGCGAAGCGGGCTTGTGTGCTTGCCATGTGCGCGTGTTCGGTGCTGTAGAAGAACGTCGGCGGGATGCACGCGACGCCAATTTCGGATGTGAGATAACGGGCAAATTCGAGATCATCCCCGTCGAACACGTCCGAAAAATCTGCCATGACAAAATAGGTGCCTTCAGGAGTACGTGCTTTCAAACCCGCCCCGTTGAGCGCCTTCATCATCAGGTCACGCTTGGCGGTGTACATCGTTTGGAATTCCTCAAAGTATGTTCCCGGCAAACCGAGCGCGAACGCTGCCGCTTCCTGCGCGGGGTGATTCGCCGCGAAGGTGATGTATTGATGCGCTTGCCCGACGCCCTTGACCAGATCGGGCGCACCGTACACCCATCCGATTTTCCAACCCGTCACGCTGAACGTTTTCCCCAAACTGCTGATCGTTACCGTGCGCTCAAACATACCGGGTAGGGTGGCAATCGGGATGTGCCGCGCCGAGTCAAAGATGAGATGCTCGTACACCTCATCCGAGATGACCGTTACATCGTGTTCTTTGCACAGGTCAGCGATCAGTGTGAGTTCTTCCAGCGTGAACACGCGCCCGGTGGGATTTTGCGGCGTGTTGAGGATGATCGCCCGCGTTTTGATGTTGAAGGCGGCGCGAAGTTCTTGTGGATCAAGCGTCCAGAAGGGCGGGTGAAGCGGCACATAGATCGGGGTAGCGCCCGCCATGAGGATGTTCGGCACGTAACTATCAAAATACGGCTCAATGACGATCACTTCATCGCCGCGATCAATCAAGCCCATGACCGACGAGAACACTGCTTCGGTTGCGCCCGCCGTGACTAACACGCCCGCATTGGGGTCAACATCAAGGTTATAGAAACGGTTGGCGTGAGTCGCAACCGCTTGACGCAGCGACGATGCTCCTACCCCCGGCGCGTACTGGTTGAACGTTGCCCCGTGCAGCGCATTCACCGCCGCGTTGATGACCTCTGCGGGTCCGTCAAAATCGGGCTTGCCCTGACCCAGATTGATCGCATTATGCTGCAAGGCAAGTTGGTTGATCTCAGTGAAAATCGTCGTGCCGAATGGGGCGACGCGGTTGGACATAGTAGGCATAGGGGATGCTCCGGTTTAGCGGCTGTTCTGTACTTGCTGACGAGCCTGTGTTGCCAATTCATCTACCCGTTCATTGTACGGATTCCCGGCGTGTCCGCGAGTCCATTTCCAATGAATGGTATGCACTTGTGTGAGTTCATAGAGCCGCTGCCATAAATCTTGATTCATGACGGGCTTTTTTTCAGATGTCAGCCAGCCATTTTTACGCCATTTGGTGATCCACTCGCTGATCCCCTTTTTGACATACTGCGAATCCGTGTAGAAATCGACATCACAGGGGCGGGTGAGGGCGTTGAGGGCTTCAATGGCAGCGGTCAATTCCATTTGATTGTTGGTAACGTTTTTTGCACCGCCGCTGATTTCGCGCTGATGCTCTCCGAAAATCAAGAGCGCCGCCCACCCTCCAATTCCAGGATTTGGACGGCAGCCGCCGTCACTATAAACTACTACTTTATCTTCCAATATTTAATCCCTGTGGGGACATGATAAATCGTGTCCGCTTTCATCTATCACTCAATGTAAAATGGACGCCATGTATGGCGTCCCTACACAAATATACCGCAAATTTGCATTCGTTTGCTCCCCCTCTCGCTTTTCGGAGAGGGGGCTGGGGGGTGAGGTGAGACGCACAACCATAGCTCAGTTCCCTTCTCCGCCCGG
>JBBQRJ010000429.1:0-4526 GCA_038214955.1 Aggregatilineales bacterium
CGGGTCGGGACCGTGGTCGTCATTCCTCAACGGCACAACCAACATCGACCTGACGCGCGGCGGGCGCGACTGGATCAGCCCACGTGTTTTCAGCTTTCATGAACTGGAAGGCGATCCGATCCTGCAAGCACTTGCTTACACGCAGGTCTTGAGCGCGATTCGGCGTGACAGCCTGATCGACGAGCAGCCGCGCATCATCGCCGTTGATGAAGTGTACAGGTTGATGCGTCATCCGTCGCTGCTCGACTTCCTGATCGAGGCGGCAAAGACCTTCCGCACCCGGCGCAAAAAAGCAATCATGATCGATCAGTGGATGTACCATTCATCGCCAGTTGTGCCGCTTCTGTTTCCGCGTGGTATTCCGCCGTATCCTGCCAGCGGGTGAGGCGCGTGTACGGACAGTTGCCTTTGTAGGTGCGTCCCCAACGTCCCCCTTCGCCATATTTGTAGCCGTAGCGCTCCTGAAGCGACTTCCATGTGTAATCCGGGAACTCCCGCAGGATTTGCCACTGATCGACGTTCCCCTCGACCATCGCGCGCAGCTTCTCCAGATCGGCAGTTTCCCAGAAGTAGCCGAGGCTTTTGTGGGTGGTGCTGCGCTCCGAGGTGCTGCCATCGCGCCAGAACACGGTGGCGTGCTTGGTGTGGCGTGTCACCTTCGTAACCTTGATGTAGCGAGCGAACGCCTCGAATAACGCACGCTTTTCTTCGCTCGGCACCTCGTTCCATCGAGAGATGACAAGCTCCAAAGCCGGACGTGCATCCGCCAACGATTTCGACTGCTGTTTACCCGATTGGATGCGGTTGAGTTCTGCTTTTAGTTCGATGATCTCGTTGTCAGACTTTTCAAACTTTGCCTGCACGCGAGCGACCATCTCCGCGTTCGAGAGCAGTCCCAGATTGGCGATGATATTGTCCTTTGCCGTCTCCGCCTGCCGGATCGCCGCCTTCAGCCGCCGCACTTCGGATTGATCGACGTTCTCGACGCTTGCCAGCGCTGCCGCCCATGCTGCTTCGTTGATGGTGGTAGCACGCAGCCGTTCAAGCAGCATCTCATCGACCAGCCCATCGAGGATGAACGCGCGCAGCTTCCACACGGTCGAACGATAGGGGTACTCGTTGAGCAGGTACTCGTACTTGTCGGCATGTGAATTCCAGATGGTCGCCAGCCGCTTGTGCGGATGATCCGGCAGATCGTCAGTATAGACCAATCCTGCGTAGGCAGGCGGTTCAGCCGTGCGTTCGGCTTTATCGTGACGGATCCACGGGCGGTAGGGGACATAATTCGGGTTCGGTTCGCCGTGAAAATCGGTTGGTGAGAGGCGATTGAAGGCGTACATGAACAGGTCAAGTGGGATGATCGGCTCGTGATTGTTCCACTGCACGACCGCGCCCATGTGAATCCAATGTCCAATGTAGGCGACATTGACCAACATGTATTCTAGACCTGTGCTTGAAGGGGTCAGACGTCCGGTAATGAGAGAACGTCGGTCGAGGTGATCCGTCGCCTTGAAGCCCTCCGGCACCATCCCCTCGATTATTTCAGGGAAGTACGGTCCGTGATGCTCGATATAGCGCCACGTCTGGTACAGATTACCGTTGTTCTCGCGGAACAACTCGAAATAGCGCAGAGTCACATCTGCATACAGGTCGAAGCGCTTGTACTTGCGAAAATCTGGATTGCGCTGCTCATCGACCTTCGCGCGGCAGTCCACCATGAAACCGGGCAGAATCTTGCGCCCCGACCACATGCCGCCGGCACTGCGGCTGTGCCGTGCCTTCACCAAACGCCCCCGAATCTGATATTCGAGGTAGTCGGCGGCGCGCTGTGCTTCCTCGCGGAACATTTTGACGTGCGACGATCCCATGACGGGGTGGGTGAAGTCGTAGACCATGCGCGGGGTCATCACCTGCACGTTATGTGCCCGGCACGCTTCGATGAACAGGTTGGTTTCGATCATCGTCACGTCGCGGAAGAACCGATCCACATCCTGCGCCGCGACCAGACCAAGCTGCCCGCCCTCGATCATGTCGTAAAGCTGAGACATACCCTTTCTTTCGCGTATTTTCTTCGTCCCGCTGACGGCGGCATCGGCATCGATCATGGCGACGCTTTCGCGCACCCAGCCCTGATGGAGCAGATGCTCGATCATGTCGATGGTTTGCAGCGTCGTCATGATATTGCCGATTTGTCCCTCGGACGACTGGCGATAGTACACGGCTGCCGGGCGACCAAGCGGTAAGGGCTGTGCCTTATATGGGTCAATCGGCTGCTCAGGGCGTTTCAATGGGCGTGGCATCGGGTTTTCCTCCTTCCCAGTTTAGATAACGAAAAACGCCCTGCTCCCGTGAGTGAAAATACGGCAAGAGCAAGGCGCTTGATATACAATGCGTCCTAGCCCTGCGGCGTGTCATTAGCACTCGCGGGGTCAGCCGGATCGTCGAGTCCCCACTCGGCGGTCTGGCATTCAATATCGTCAGTATAAGACTGTGTTTCCAAACGCGCAACAATCCGCATGATCTGACGGCAGACATCGACTAGATTGATGCGTTCTTCGGACGGTGGGGGTGTGTCGCGCACTTCATCGTGCATCGATTTCCACCCCCGTTGTGCTATTCAATTGTTGAATACAGGAAAGCTGCCGGTTCATCGTTTGCTCCGGGTTTTACCGATGAACTCAGCTTATCAAAGTCGCTACAGGGAAAACCCGGAATATTCCAGTTTAGGGTTGGGAATCTTCCATGATCGCGATGTAAAATTCCGGCGTGTTCGTTCCTACGATTAATTGGCGGACATTGCAAAGAACAACGCTGATTGCACATCGCATGAAATTCCATTTTTGACCGATGTAAACCAGCGTATCAAAGTTGAATCGCATGACCTGGCGAGGATTCCAGTTTTGCATACGTAATCGTGACAAAGCGTTTAGCAAAATTTCACATTGCTACAACACCCTTGCAGTTCGGATAATTCGAGCAGCCCCAGAACTTATTTCCCGCGTTGGTACCACTCTTTGCCGTCCGCAAAATCATCTCGCTGCCGCATTTAGGACAGCACGGCGATTCATTCGTTTGAGCGGCAGCAACCGGCAAGGAAGCTTCAGCGACTCGAACAGGCGCGTCCACAGCCGACACACCAAGATACGGTGTAATCTGCGTTTCGATCTCAGCCGTGACATATGCCCGCTTCACCGGAATATGGAGCAGAGGCAACTTTGCCGCCGCGAACACGCCATCTACAAACGTATCACGCGCCTGTCGATCTGGGCGCTGATGACTGCTGTCATCCAGTTCAATCCCCACGAGCGGGCGCATACTCAGCGGATCACACAACAAAAAATCGACGTGCTTGCGGTCGATCTTGTTCGTATAGATACGCCAGCGACTCGGATCATCGCCTTTCTTGACGTAGAACAGGTCTCCCAGCGCGACTTTGCTACACAAAGTTACCCGTCCATTGATCGCGGTTCGTAGCACCGCGTAGAAACTCAACTCGGCAGGGGAGAGGAAATCATCGCGCAGGTGATAGGGGAATTCTGCGGATGGTACGGTTGCACCCTGGCTTTTACTTTCGCCCGCCAGCAGATCGACAATGAAGTCCACCACCTGATCGGCAGATTCCTGTGACAAGCCAATCGTGCGAAGCAGACCGCGCAGCATTCCGAATTTCTTATCAGAGGACATGATTAATCCGTATTCTTGTCGCGTGGGTTCAGCCCACTTCATCCAACTTTTTCAGACAGCGAGATTGCCCATGCCGTGATCGGACGGGCGTCCTCCGGGGTTATTTTCATGCGGTCTTCCATAGCCACCAGAACATCAGCATCAAAATAACGGTGTCCACAATGCGGACACACCCACGCCCAAACATCCTCGAAGATAAACCACTGTCCGCGACGGTGACGGGCAACCGTGACCTGTTTCTTTTCCTGCGGTTGGTCGGTATCACAGAATTCACAGGGATAACTGCGTTCGTTCATCACAACACCTTTAATCCACTACGTACACAGTGATAATAATCAGAACTGTATCATCACTACGAAAGCGACAGACCACATCGACTTCATCCTCGTCAACATCGCCACGAATCACATAGCGTGTCCCGCGTGGATCATCGGTGTAAGTCGAGTCCAGATCGCCGTTCAGCAGTACCTGTAATATATCATCCAATGTGAGATCGTCGGCATCAGCTTCTTCGAGCGCGTGATCCGTCATTTGATAGCGATTTTCACGTACTGCGCGTTGGATTGAGCCAAGAACACTATCGTTCATTCCGTATCCCCTTCCCCATCCGACTCCGCGTCCCTGCCCATGCGAACCTTGATGTCATAATGGATGATGAAGTCGAGTTCCGCGTCGGTGAAACCGTAATGCCGCGCCAGCAACCGCTTATTCGATCACGCGCGCATGGGCAATTTCACGACTGCCGACGCGCTTAATCTGAGACGCTGTTACGGGTACAACCGCTATCGTTTCGCCGTCCAATGTGAAAAATTCGATAGTCACTTCCTGCCCGTCGCTGGTGA